>SSFW01000066.1 GCA_008015595.1 Nitrosomonas sp.
GATCCGAGCGCCCCAAAACTTCAAATTTTCTGTAGTCGAGATATCTTCTCTGAAGTCAAGTGTTGGTACGCCATGATACAGTGCGCGGCACCACTTGGCTTCACGTGAAAAATAATATTTTTAAAATAGACGCAAGGTTTAATTATAGTTTTCGTGAGCATTAGTTTCATTGACAAGTGTATGTTTCACGGTGATAATGGTGGTACATAAATTTTCTGCGAGGTTTGAGTGTCTAGTTATTCATTTCGTCAGTTTTTTGATGTTCCGCAAGAGGTAAGCGTTCGCATAAATGCAACCAACATTTGCAATATTCATTGCACGCATTGCGACAATGATGCGCATCTGCCGTTCTCAAAAAATGGTGATCTGATATTTCGAAGAAAAGCTCTTATAGCCGATGTTGCTGATATCGAAAAATTTTGCCGCGTAATGGATGGCGTAGGTCAAGAGGATCCACATTTGCTGACGGGTGGAGAAATTACCGCATTGCCGCTTCCCACTCTTATAGGTTACATCGACGTGCTTTTTCGCCATGGCCGCAAGGTCGGCATGCGAACTAATGGATATAATCTTCGAGGTATACCTCCAGATAAATTAAATTTACTCGATCGTATATACTTGAACTCGCATGGCGTGAACGAAGAGGCAATTTCAGCCAGTCAAGATTATTTAAACGAGCACTATCGTGGTCGTGTTATTCCTGAGGCCACCCTCCAGCATCGCGACCTAAAGTCGGTCGTTCGCCATGGAGAAGGGACAGTGGAGCAGGCACTCGCCTGCGACCTACTACTGACTACCTTGACGCTCCTCCCACCCGTGGTGCTACCATGCTGTAACACTTGGGCACTGATGAATTCGTTAAATACTGATGCGCTGATGGGTGCGCTTGTTGAGGCGGGGTGGACAGTGAATAATCCAGCGCTCAAGGACACGCTGAGGAACTGGCGCCAAACTTTGCCACGCGAATTTTTGGAGTATTTTTGTGCCGATTCTTGCTACAAGACCAGGTCAACTCCTATTCCGCTGTACCCAATTGAGCCCCATCCGCGCGATCGCGTCCTTAAGCGCATTCCAATTGCCAGGGAGTCATGACAATTCCCGCATTGCCCCAGGGTACGCTCGTGTGTGAGCAATTCCTGCGACAGGCACTCATCGACGTGCTGCCAACACCAATCGGCTTACCCGTGGCACTGGAGCGGCAAGGGCGTAGGAGCATCGCATTCCGCGCCCACCAAGTGGATGGCGTGGAAGTCGTTATCAAACTGACCAGGGGTCGAAACAGCTACCCGGCAGAGCAATGGGTCCACCATGAGTACGCACGCGCCCAGGTACCAGTTCCCCAGATTGTGTACTACAGTGCAAGCCTCCCTGGCATAGGCTGTCCTTGCCTAGTTATGACTATGATCGATGGCGTACCGCTGTTTGATGCAGTTGCAACTAACATTGGACTATATGGTGAGGTTGGTGAACTGCTAGGCAAGATGCATACTGTTGCTCTGCCTGCAGCGCGTTTCGGTTTAGGTGGCTTCCTTCCCTCTGCAACAGAGTGGCATCACTCTTGGTCCGCATTCGTGACAGCGCTACATGCACACCCCGCTTCTGGAGAATATCTGCGACGGCATGGACTGTGGCCAAACTGCACCGGGGATCTCGCCCTACTAAGCGCAAAAATTTCCGAGCATCATTTCCGCTGCATACTGAATCACGGAGATTTTGGTCCTGATCATATCCTCGTCCGTGCTGGACAAATTGCTGGCGTCATTGATCCTGGCGAGTGCTTCGCAGGTCCGCCTGAGTACGACCTAGCTCACATTGCACTCTATATCTCGGAGTGCCAATTGCAGCAGGTGTTGAACCGTTACCCAGGCCAACTAAACTTGGAGATGATCCATGTGTATGCCGCTGTCATCGCATTACATAAGGCGGCGCGCGCCCATCGAGTAAGCAATACGACCAGGGCAAATAGTTTCGTCGTTATGGCACGCCACCACTGTCTGCTTATCAACTAGCTTGATGCTCTAGCACCTGGCACGAAGCTGTCTTGCTGCTTGCCTTCCGGCCGTTATGCCGAAATCTAAAAACCAAAAATGAAAAATGTAAAGCTAGCCTTAATTGGTTGTGGACCGCACGCCAAAAGGATCTATCTCCCAGCCTTGCAGGCCCTATCTAACCGCTATTCTATAGAGCTGAGTATGGTGGTGGAGCTCACGGAACAGGCTGAGTCGGTAGCGACAGCTGTCAGTGCCAGTGGTTTCTCTCCAGAAACCCTATTCATCGACCGCTTCTCAGACAGCTTACCTGAGCAACTCGCTAGTGAACTGTCGCGCCGTGTGAGGAAACACGGCATCTGCGGGGTGATCATCGCCACCGAGCCACTGGTTCACAAAGCGTATGCCCAATGGGCTTTGGCACAGGGCCTGAACATTCTCATCGATAAGCCGATAACTGCGAGAGCGGACGTTGCCTCAAGTCTTGAGCACGCCAGCGGCATTCTTGACGATTACGAGCAATTGCTGCGCGCCTACGTGCGCCTGCAACAATCCGCCGAGACGATCTTCATGGTCAATGCTCAACGAAGGCTCCATCCCGGTTTCCAATTGGCCGAGCGTCTGCTTGGAGAGGTAGGGCAGCACACAAACTGCCCTGTTACTTCAATCCAGTCCTACCACTGCGACGGCCAATGGCGGCTACCAGGGGAGATCGTTACCCAAACTTACCACCCATACTGCCAAGGCTACGGCAAAGCATCGCACAGTGGCTATCACATCTTCGACATGATGTATCGGTTGTATGTCGCTTCTGGCGTTGAGGAAAAACGGGCGGATACGATGGAGATCCTGAGTTCCTTCGTTCAGCCGAATGGCTTCATCAAACAGCTTACCGAAACGGACTACCACGCCCTTTTCCCTGGCGACTACGGGAGAGTTCAACCCTGGAGCGACAGTGAACTACGCGGCATGTTCAAAAATTTCGGCGAGATTGACTTGTCGGGCATCATTACGCTGAAGCAGAAGGGTGACGCTATCGCCAACCTTAGTGTGAACCTACTTCACAATGGTTTTTCTCGGCGTACTTGGACAACACCAGGCAATGATCTGTATAAAGGCAATGGTCGCGTTAAGCACGAGCATCACAATATCCAGCAGGGGCCATTCCAGAACATCCAAATCCACTCGTACCAAGCTAGCGACCGGCACAAGGACGCAGACGAGGCGCAGGATGGACTCGGCGGCAACAACCATTTCGACATCCATGTGTTTCGGCATCCGATGCTCGCCGATGGTGGACCCTCGCTACGCGTATATACAGGCGCTGATGCACTCGCCGAGATGAAACAAGCACGCGCCGGGCGGCTCACCAGCGAGTTCGCTAAGCATCGGATCGTTGAGCAATTCGTCAGTTACTTAGCCGGCACCATTCCCAAAGCGGGCCTAGTGTCACCGATCGAAGACCACATGGTACCGATGCAGATCATGAGTGGCCTCTACCGATCTCATGTACTACGCAGCCGCTCCGCAGACTGTTTAGTCAAGACGACATTTGGCACAGGTCCCACTCTGGGCTCGGCGGATTCTGCTTCGTCAGCGGACGAGGTACTTGAAGTGGGCGAAAAATGATCTGCGCCTCACCGTCTTTTTCATCGGCAACTTCCTCCCCTGGTCCTCGGCGCTCAATACTCATCCACTGCCAGTACGTGTATGGCATCGGTCATTTCGTTCGCGCCATCGAGCTAGCGCGTAGCCTCTCTCGCTGCTTCGACGTGCACCTAGTAAGCGGCGGTGCTCCTGTTCCAAACTATGCGCTGCCAGACAATGTTAGGTTTACGCAGTTGCCCGCAATCTTCAAGGAGGAGGCGAGAGATCGGTTACTCCCGCTCGACAACTCCACAAGCCTTGATGCCTGTCTTAGCATGCGCGCGCGCATGCTATCTGACCTAGTCAGGATCAGTCCGCCAGACATCCTCGTGACTGAGCATTTCCCTTTCGGGCTACTGTTCGAAACGGAGGCGTTAGAGCTAATCACCCAGGTGCGCCGCGCGAAACCGGGCGCACTGATTGTCTCAAGCGTCAGGGACGTGATCGAATCTGAGCGGGGAAGTAGCAGAGATGTCCATATTTGCACGCTCCTAGACCAATACTTTGACTTAGTAATGGTCCATGGCGACGAGCGTGTCGTAGCTCTTCGTGCCAGCTTTCCCTTAATCGACCAGATTGCTGTTCCCCTTGTGTACACAGGATACGTGGTTGCGCCACCAGTACCGGCGCGACCGCACGATGGCCCTCCCTTGCTGGTGGGGGCAATTGGAGGTGGGCGTGTTGGCCAAGAATTGCTGTCTGCGTTAGCTGCGGCGCACCACAAACTCGTCCCCTACTGGCCGCACGAAATGCTCCTGTTCCGTGGCGCCTTTGATCAGAACACTGGCTTTTCATTTGCCGAAGGCGACATGCTGAGAGTCCACACCTTCGATCGGGTGGAATATCGCAAAGTCCTGACTGAGGCAGCGGGTGTAATTTGCCTGGGGGGCTACAACTCAGTGTTGGAATCTCTGTCTATGTCGCTGCCGACGCTTGTGTATAAGCGCACATTCCTTGGCGGGAATCGGGAGCAGGCACTACGCGTTGAGTTGTTCGCCGCCTCAGGGTTAGTTCGCAGTTTCGAAGAGGTGGATCTGGTCGCCGATAGGTTAGCGCCTGTTCTACATGAGCATTTTTCAACCGGTCACGTCACCACGACAGGCATTGACTTTCACGGAGCCGACAATGCCTGCCACATCCTGCTTACTGCATGTGTGAGTCGCCAACCAAGCAAATGAAAGCCCTCCGATGAGCAATCTCCGTATCACCCCAAATCCCAATGGCGTCGGCGTCCGTATTCATGACATCGACCTTTCAGGTCCTCTCACGGCGGACACCACACTTGAAATCCTCCGTCTCCTGCATGCCTACCGGCTGGTTGTGTTCGAAGGTCAATCACTCGAAGATCATCACCTGTGCGAGTTTGCTCACCGCTTTGGACCCCCTTTCTCATCCAACAGCCATCAGGTACTGGGCGGCGCGGAACAGTGTTCCGCAGTCGTGGTGGTGGGCAACCAAGCCAGCGAGTTCAGTGAAAGCTACCTGGGTCACCAAGAAGTCTTGCCTCATTCGGATCATCAATGGCTACGTTGTCCCTCCGCCGCTTCGCTGCTGTACGCCGTCGATATCAAGCCAGGCTCCTCATCCACGACCTGGACCGACATGGCCGCAGCTTACGCTCTGCTCGACGATGACACCAAGGCCAAGATTGAAAGCCTACAACTTATCACCTACAACCCTTTTTATCGCCCCTTCGGCAGCGTTCGCTCGCACTATGTGAACCATGACACCGAGACAGTTCTGGGGGAAGTCTTTCCGCATCCGCTGGTACGCACGCATCCCACTACAGGAGGGAAAGTGCTATATCTGCACGCGGCCTATGAGATGGAACTGGTCGGTGTCGGATACAAGGAAGGGTCCTCACTCATTGAAAGTCTGCATCAGCACATATCTGCAGTCACGTGCAAGTACGAGCATATCTGGCAAAACGGCGACCTCGTCATGTGGGACAACCAGGCCACAATCCATTACCGCCCAGCCTTTAAGGAACAGGTACGACGTGTACTGAAACGGGTCACAATCGGAGGTGGCGTCCCGTTCTAGCCAATCCTAACGCTCCTATAACGCCACCTTGCTAAAAGCGCTATGCTATCTTTCTTGCTCTACCATGAGATTGGGCCCCAGCCGCGCGCATCCGCAAACCTCGATTGTTTTTGTATCGAGGAGCGCTTTCGCGAACAAATGCGTTTCTTGAAAGACAACGCAGTACCGGTTCTTTCCTCGGCAGAAATCTGTGTACAGCTCAGTTGCAGAGGCACGTTACCACAACATGGAGTGATCCTGACATTCGACGATGCCGACGTCAGCTTTCTTGAGTATGCGATGCCAACTCTTGAGAATCTAGACTTCCCATCAACCGTATTTGCTGTCGCTGGACAGCTCGGCCAGCGCGCGAACTGGGTGAAGGACTCGCGTAATGCGATACCGCTGATGAGTGGTCAACAATTACGCTCACTACCAGCACATCGAATCGAGCTCGGCTCTCACTCCATGACCCACCGTAAGCTGACTGAGCTAACGGAAGCTCAAGCATTTGCCGAGCTGCGTGACAGCAGAGCTGCACTGGAAGATGTACTGGACAGGCCAATACTCTCCTTGGCCTATCCACATGGTCACTACAGTACCCGCATCATGGAAATGGCCTCAACTGTCGGCTATCTCAGTGCTTATAGCACTGATGGCCAGCGGAGCTTTACTAATGCTGGTGACCGACTGTGCATACCTAGAAAATACATAACCTGCCACGACGACATAGACACCTTTGCAAGCAAGATCGGCCTTAAGCCCCCTGTCGGCCGAACCACTTGAAGGTTAAGGAAGGTCTGCATAAAGCGAATCCCTGCGTGGTAACGCTTAAATGGGTACCTTGACCCATGCTTCTTCACACTCAAGATACCCGCATTTCGTGGACATCTTGCCTTTTTAGGCCGTCATCACTGGCTTAGATAGGCTGTTGATTTTCCCCCAGAAGTGACCCACTAGCCCCCGGCTTTTCCATCTCAATCTGACCCACGCATTAACCCTAACCTGCTGCTTTCTTGTGCAGCAGGAGACCAGGAGTGATTTACGTGGCCACTTTGAGTGTCATCCGGCGCTGGGCTTTGCGTGAGCACCTGAATCGACCAGCTTTTCTAGGCGGCTTTCAGACCACGATGAAGCTTCGGCTCAATGACTGCTCTGCGCATCAGCAGTCATTGGCATTTTTGAGTTAAACGACTGCAACCAGCCTCTTGCAGTCATTGCGGCATGTAGGGCCTGCTCGAACCTCAAGAAGTTCTCGCAAAAAAAGAGCGCTCAAAGCTAGCGCTCTTCTTTATATAGCAACAAGTTCTTACCGGGCCGAGGTCAGCTCCGCAAATCTAGCTCTTCTCTACTCGTTGAATTCGGGTTTACGACTTTACCGTTACAAATAACCACCCCGCAAACCCGCATGAATGCTGGTGGCTTGTTTACGACTTTATTTGCGTGTTTACGACTTTAATTACCCAGAATACGCGTTATTCTGGGTAATTAAAGTCGTAAACATAGGCCCAGCATCCATGCGGTTTCCAGGCGATCGATTCTTGCGGGGTGCCGACTAAAGTCGTAAACACCCAGAGCTCCCGGATTCTAAAGTCCTGTTGGAAGCTGGTGCGACCAGAAGCTTTGTCCAGCAGTTGATCTGGACTGACTTGGGGCACTTGACTCTACTGGAAGTTATGGTGGCGGCTGATGCTCTTTGAATCGCCCGGGGCGGTTCATGGAGCATGCACGGCATGAACAGAAAATGCAAAC
>SSFW01000127.1 GCA_008015595.1 Nitrosomonas sp.
AACTTGCATAACTTGCATAACTTGCATAACTTGCAGTATGGTAATTAATACCATCAGATTTGAAATATCCGTTGTATTTATAGGTAAATTAATAGATAATGTTTGCAACAACTAACCCGCAATGCCAGTGTGGCTTGACCATTTGGAGTGCGGGGGAGAAAGCCGACGAGAGTCGGTTTTTTCGTTTCTGAAGAGGATAAAATGCAGTCAGTTACAACGGCGGCTATACCGCTTCGGACACGTGTTTATATTGATGGTTATAATCTCTATTATGGTTGCTTGAAGGGAACAGCCTACAAGTGGCTTGACTTGCATGTACTCTTTGACAAACATATCCTGCCTTCAATTTTATTCTGTCAAAATAAACAACCTGTACAGATGCAGCTTTTGCCATTATCAATTAAGTATTTTACGGCTGTTATTGTTGAACGAGCGGCCAAAGCTCTAGATTCAGTATCTTGCCAAGCTAGTTATCATTCAGCTTTACGTAAACTGTACACTAATCAAATCGAAATAATAGAAGGTTATTATTCGGTGACTGAAGCATCGGCTAAGGTTATTGATCCTAATATTCCTGATAGATGGCCTCGTGATTGCGAAAGCTGCCAAGTCTGGAAATTAGAAGAAAAGCAAACTGATGTAAATCTAGCGTTGCAGGCTTATCATGATTCAATAACAGGTGAGGTAGATCAGGTGGTTTTTGTGACTAATGATACTGATATTGCACCTGCACTAAAAATGATTCGTCAGCACACCTCTGTTATTGTTGGTCTAGTCATTCCAACAATTGACCATCAGCGGATACCTAATGCCGAATTAGCTAGCCTTGCACATTGGATAAGAACTCATATCCGTTCAGAAGAATTGGCAAAATCTCAACTACCACGGGTTATTCAGGGGCGTAGGCCTACGATAAAACCAATGTCATGGTATGCAAGACCAGTGTCACTTTTCTAAGTCGATGTCAGCAAATTATCAAAGATGATGTCATCAGAACTATCTTCAATATAATTTATTGAGAACCAATAGCACGATACAAAGTGGCGTGATGGCAATTTAAAAGATGAGCTGCTTCTCGCACCGACGTTCCTTCAGCAATCAGCCGTTTTCCCATCGCGATTTGCTCCGTGCTTAATTTAGGCGGTCTCCCAAAGCGTACGCCTTTTTTCTGAGCGGCAAGTCGTCCTGTGCGCGTTCGGTCAACAATCAGACTACGTTCAAACTCAGCAATGCCCGCAAACACGGTCAGCACCATTTTCCCTGAAGGCGATGTGGTATCTACCCATGGCTCCGCCAATGAACGTAAACCCACACCTCGCGCATTAAGTATTTCTGCAATCTCTAATAAGTCGCGTGTGGATCGAGCAAGTCGGTCTAAGCGCGTTGTGATCAATACGTCATTTTCACGCAAATGATCCAGTAATTTTGTTAATTCAGGACGTTCCCTTTTCGTCCCTGATATTTTTTCTTCATAAATACGCTGACAACCTACGCTGGTTAAAACAGTACGTTGGTTGTCGAGGTGTTGATCATCAGTCGAAACGCGGGCGTAGCCTATCAGCATCACTATTACTCGTAAAATATGTCGCTAAAGTGTATCGTAATTATTGACTATTGCGTATAACTTTTGCGACAGATAAAAACCTTGATATCACTCACTTCTTATTTTTGTCGCAGAACTTACAAGTTTTGCGAAAACCAAGGTGTTGAAATTCGCTCCAATGCCTCTTTCCCTTCTGGTGTTGCGGCATACTGATTCACTTCTTCCAATAACTTAGTCCAAATGTGTTGCCACGTCATTTTGGCTAACCTATCGACAGGAATACCTACTCCCTCGGATAATCGTTGCAATAATTCTGGTGATGGCTCTTTAAATCGTCTTGCCTCGCTATCAGTGATAGGGATGCCAAGTGCATGTAAACAAAAACAAGGGTAACTTACTCCGTAACACTCAGCCAATCGACGCACATAGGTTTCCAACGTCTCATAAGACGTGGGCTGAGGATGTAAAGGCCAACGTTTCATGATTTCTCAACTAACGTAATTCCCGTTCAATCATGCGTCGACGAATGCTGGGGGAATGATAATTTGTGCGTTCAATGATGGAAGGGGTAATGCACTCACTCCCTTGCAATAAAGCTGTCGCGGTAGCACGGGTTAGAAGCGTCGCCATTTCGCCGATCGTGCCTTCAGAATCACGCAGAACAAAATCGTACAAAGGTGGTTTTAATAAATACGATGGTTCGCGTAATGGCAAAATAGTCTCGAAACTGGCCAATAGGCGAGCATAGTCCTCACCTGACTCCCACAAAGGAAGGAGAAATGGGTGAAACCGATTTTCAAGTTGGTCGTCACTGCGAATAGCAAGGTAGGCATCACGTATGCCTAGGCAAACTAACGGAATACGTAATTCATTGCCTAAAAAGCGCAGTAAATTTAAGAGTTCTCGTTGTCGCCTAGCCGTTGCACCCAATAAATTATGCAGTTCATCAATGATCAGCATTCTCACACCGATCGTACGCATCAACTGTAAAACCATCCCCTCTCTTGAGTTGTAGCGACCGTAACAGCCTATCGGTGTTCCAAGTGCAGAAAGTAAGGCATTATAAAATCGTGTTGGCGTTGCTTCGGCAGGCATTTGCATCATGACAACGGGAATGATTTCATGCTCTCCATCATCTGATACTTGTTGGCCATGCATTCGTTTAAATTTTTCAGCAATCATCGTTTTGCCATTGTTGCTGGCACCAATAATAAGTAAATTTTGTGGGCGTATTTTGCCAGGTTCCTCAATAAATAAGGTCTCAAGCTGTGTCAGTGCTTGATGAGCACGTGTATAGCCTATCCAACGCTCAAGATTGAGATGGGCAAGGCGTTGCTCACACGGCAGCATCGCAACGACCCGTGCTTCAGGCCGTAGATGGTCAAGATTTACCATGATTCTATATCATCAAATGGGCGTATTTCCCCCGGATTGAAGGGGGTGTTTGACGACTCTTGTTTATCTTCTATCGCTGGTGAGCTTAACGTTGGTTGCGTGTTAACGGCTCGTCGTGTTCGATTTCGGCGTGCAGTACGTGTTAGATTCTCAGCGTGATGCTCAATTTCCCGCATTTCATCAATAGCCGTAAATAAACTTTCTTCATTGATGGCAGCATGCCGCTGATCACGTAAACGCTTGCGAGCTAATCTATGCTCCCATAACGTGATTGCAGGTCGAGACAGCATGCGGTAAGGAACTTCCAAATAAACATGGCTTTCTGGATCCAGTACAAAAATTCGCGATAAATCTCGTGGGTCTCGGCGAATCAATAAAGAGTTAGGTTGAGTGCGTAACTGTATCCATGGGCGTAGTGCATTACTGTAATAGGTGATGTGATCAAGCGTAATACCATCTCGTTGCAGCTTGCGATATACCATAGGCAAAAAATCAATCAAAAAGCCACGTGGGTCTCGTGGTATAGGAATGCTCTTTCCATCGGCACTCAGTTTTTTTAGACCTTCTGTGTAGCGGTGTAACGGTGTCTCGTGATCGATACCTTCATGGGGGCGTAAATGGTAATACTTGGTCACGGCAATCGTCAGCCAACGCTCAAGTTCCTCAAGAGTGAGGCTTGCCATCTGATCACTGTCGTATTTACCGCGCTCAGTGATATTAGAAAAGGTAGTTCCTGGCAGCGTATGAACCAATTTCATCAGGGTGCCGATGAGTCGCTCAATGATACCACCGAAATGAGGTTGTCCTGGTGGCCGCCATTCAATTTTGATGTCATGCTGTGCGCAACCACGCTCAAAGGCGGTCGAATGAAATTCTGATGCATTGTCCACACCAACACGACGAGGTTTTCCCACAACAGGCCACTCCGCTTCAACCCCACGTTGGTGTAGCCATTCTACTTTGTCACTCACGACAGAAGCCATGCATAAACCCACACTCGTTGCTGAAGGTGCTTCAAGGGATAGGTGAAACCCAGCAATACAGCGGCTAAAAACGTCAACTGCAACGGTTATCCATGGGCGGCCAATAGGTGAACGATCGATGGGATCAACAATAATCAAGTCAACTGGGGTGTGATCAATTTGCAACCAATCGAAGGGTCCGTCAGCAAGAGGGGTAACACCATAAATGGGTCTTGTTTCAGGATGGAGTTCACCACGTCGGCGATGCTCAATTAATGACAGTGTCTTCAAGCGGCGACGAATCGTACTGTCAGACGGTGGTTTTAATGCTGCTTTTAAGGATTGGTTGCGCACTTCACGAACAAGGTCTGCTGCGGATATTTTTTGGCGGGTGACAAATAACTCATCAATCAGCTGGTGGAGCAAGTTCTCACGCGAAGCAGCCAGTCGTTTTTTCCCTCGACCACCATCAGAGCCTTGTGATAATAAAGCGGTGAGTTCACCTTGCGCTTCACGCAGTTTGCGAATTAAACGGTATACTTGCCGTACAGATAAACCTAAGGTCGTGGCGGCTTCGTGTGCTTGATGGCGAGGACAATAAGATTGCTCCGCCAGCGGACGCAAGATAATTGAACGGCGATATGCCTCATTCCATTTAGGCTCAACAATCTTTAAAAGGTCTGTCATAGCCACCTCTTTTTTGCAACGTGCTGACACTCACTACGATTATTTGCAACGTATTGACATTGAGTATGAATATTGCTGACATCAACTATGACACTTTTATCTTTTTCAAACAAGTAAATACAATGCATTGCGATCAATCCGCTGACATCGACTTAGAAAAGTGACAATATGCGTGTTTCAAAAGCAGATGGTTCTCAAGTGTTGGACTTACAGCGGGATGCACTGATTGCGGCAGGTGTTTTACCTGAACATCTTTACGAGGACTTTGCGGCGGGGACAAAAGACGAGCGCGAAGGATTAAATGCTTGCCTAAAAGCCTTGAGGCCAAAAGATACGCTGGTGGTGTGGAAGCTGGATCGGCTGGGACGAAATCTAAAACACTTGGTCAACACAGTTCACGATCTCAATAAGCGTGAAATTGGTTTCAAAGTGCTGACAGGCCAAGGCGCGCAAATTGACACCTCAACTTCTCAGGGTAAATTAGTCTTTGGGATTTTTGCTGCGTTAGCAGAATTTGAGCGTGATTTAATTGTTGAGAGAACCCATGCAGGTTTGGCTGCTGCTCGGGCGCGAGGACGCAAAGGCGGTGCACGGTATAAAAT
>SSFW01000105.1 GCA_008015595.1 Nitrosomonas sp.
ACGTAATACACTAGAATTCGGTGTGTATTAATTTCATTAAAACCTAATACTAGGAACTAAATAGTATTGTTTTCATCGCTTAACTTTAGAAAAGATTCACTAAACTAGCGAAAAGTTGCTCAAAAAATTCTCAAATAATTAAACGAGAATTTCGTCGGGGATCTCAGCAATGCTCAAATTGGTTTTGCTGGTATCAACTTATTAACAAAGCGAACTTAGAGCTATTATGATTTAAGAAACCAGTTATCGCTATACTGCATTCGTACTTTATGCATATAGCAAGATTTTCCTATTGGTACACATGAAAAATTCGAAAACACTAACAGAAATTGAAATTGCTCGAGAAGCATTACGCCAGCTCGCTGTAAATCGCAAATTACCAACGCCCGATAATTACCGTTCGCTTTATTATCAAATTGCTGGGGTTGAGATAATTGATTTCTTCCCAGAAAAAACATTAAAAATAATCATAGAAAAATTACCTCGCAATAATTCTGATCAACAACAGATCATTCAGTCATTTGAAGCTGCAGTATCAAAAGGTGATTGGGAGAGTTTGGGGGCAATACTGATCGATTTATTAAGCGGTAATGTGATTAAGCAAAATCCAATTTCAAACGATCATTCTAATGATCATCACCTTGAAAAAGATAACGTACAACCAAATGAAACTGGCAAATTAATTACATCGATCCTCCCTAGGGAATTACAAGACCAATTAGGGCGTTTATTTGGGGACTGTTTAAGTATATTGCTATCTACCTCACCAGAAATCTCAAAGGATGCTGAGTCACTTGCTAGGGAAGTTCGAGTTATCTCTGAATCTGGGCAGCTTTCACAGTTTACCGATAAACTTAAGCAATTTAACTATCAACTGCAATATGCTGCAGAAGACCAGGGCGAACTCAGAACTTCGCTCTTAAAATTATTTCAACTCGTAATCGATAATATCAGCGAATTAGTCGTTGATGACGCTTGGCTCCAAGGACAGATCGCCATTGTCAGAGAAATGATTACTGAGCCGCTCGACTTAAGGTTAATTGATAATGTCGAACGACAAATAAAGGAACTCATATACAAACAAGGGCTTCTTAAAAAAAATCTGATTGATAATCAGTCCCGACTGAAGCTCATGCTTTCATCCTTCGTTGATCGGTTAGCGGAGTTTACACAAACTACCGGTGATTATCACGCTAGTCTAGGTGTTTATGCTGAAGAAATTAGCCAGGCAGAAGATATTTCAGAACTTTCTGATGTTCTTGACAGAATCATCCAGCAAACTCGACAAGTTCAATCTTCAGCAAAACGCTCCCATGATGAACTTTTAGAACTCCGCTCCCGTGCTGAGTCCGCTGAGAAAGAAGTCGATCGATTGCAATCTGAGCTCCTGCATGCAAGTGAACTGATTCGCCACGATGCATTAACGGGCGCTCTTAATCGCAAGGGTTTGGAAGAAGCCATTGAGCGAGAAGTTTCTCGAAAGTATCGTGACGGCTCAAGTTTGTGTATTGCATTACTCGATATCGATAATTTTAAAAAATTAAACGATACACATGGCCATGAAGCGGGCGATGATGCGTTAGTCCATTTAGCAACGGTCGTTCGCAAATCCCTTAGGCCCCAAGATACCCTGGCACGTTTTGGTGGTGAGGAATTTGTTGTTTTACTAACGGGAACAGGGGTTAACGATAGCGTAACCGTTATGCAGCGTGTCCAGAGAGATTTAACTCGCTGCTTTTTCCTGCATCAAAATGAAAAGATATTGATTACCTTTAGCTGCGGTATCGCTGAGCTCGCTGAAAATGAAGATCCCAAAACCGCGATCAAGCGTGCTGATCAAGCAATGTATCTAGCCAAACGATCGGGCAAAAATAGAGTACTCGCAGCATGACATTAAGGAATTTGCTTTTCAGCTAGGGTGATGTGCGCAATATATTCTATTTCTACCTGAATTTTTTGCTTTATAAAGCGCACCATCAACGCGTGATAATATATTTTTAGGGGTTTTATCATCGATCTCACTTTGGATTATCCCCATACTTAATGTGATCGAAAGACTAACCTCTTTGATCTGAGAATTTACATTTATAGCTACTTGAGCACGAATCCTTTCAGCGGTAATTACAGCAGATGCTGCGTCCGTCTCAGTCAATATTACAACAAATTCATCACCACCATATCGCGCCGCAAAATCAACACTTCGGATTGATTTGCTAATTGCTTGTGAGACTGATACCAAAATTTCATCGCCGATGACATGACCGTAATTATCATTTAATGTTTTGAAATGATCGATATCCATCATTACAACCGAAAATGGTCGGTGATTTCGTTCAAATCTCGCTATCTGATCAATAAGTATAGCGTCAAGCTTGTTGCGGTTATACAACTCAGTCAGGCTATCCGTTATTGAAAGAACTTTTAATTGCTGGTTTTGCTTTTGCATTGCTTCATGTGCAGCCAATATTTCAGCTTGACTACATCTTAAGTTCTCCGTCATCTTGTTAAAGCTCGCTGTCAACTGACCAATTTCATCCGCTTTAATTTCATTTATTTGTACATTAAGATCGCCATTTAAAATACGTTTCGTTCCTTCTATCAAATAGCTCAGTGAGGCCACGATGGAATGACCAATATAAAAAGCAATTCCGCCCACGATCACAATTAGCAAACCTACTAAACTCATAAATAGATTACGTAACTCGATCCAAGCAGCAATGGCTTCAGCATAGTCTCTTTCTACTAAAACGATAATAGGGGCCTCTTTCGATTTTGAGATTAACCCGATTACCTTTGAATGAGTAAGTCCCTTAAAAGCCAAGGCCTCTCCACCGTAATCTTGTAACTGCTTTAAAGTTTTCGAATCGAGCGAAGCTGAATAATTTATCTTGTGATTACTACTCAGAATTGTATTTCCCGCGTACCCCAGCAGAGTGATTTCTCCTAAAGAAAAATCGGTATTATCAACTAAACTACTCATGAATTTTTCCATATTCAGCGTTGCTAATATTGAGCCGATCACTTTCTCATCATAGGAGAGAACTGGGGAGTAAAGCTCTAGAACAGCGGTATCATATCGATCACTTCGATAGGGTGGCTTAATTTTGATATTACTCGTAAGCATATCGTGCTGCTCATTACCGCGAATAACACTATTTAGAGACTCTGGTATGCTACTTGCAACAACATTTCCATTTAAATCAAAAAGAGTTAACTCAACGATTGTTGGAAGCTTTTCTTGAAACGAACTTAAATATTTTGATAAAACAAGTTGTCTCGATCCCTGGTGGTTGCTACTTTTGCTCACAGAATCACGAGCTGATAAAGCTAACTCATTGATAATCAGGCTAGATACAGAAAGTACACTGACAGCATGGTAATTTTCATTAATCCATAAATCTAATTCGCGGCTAACATTACTAGCAAGTACCCGTAATTCACGAGTCACATGATTTCTCACTAGCCCTTCATTTTTAAAATAAGAGAGTAGTCCGAGTGATAGCGATGGAATTGATATTGCAATTATTGCGAAAGTAACAAACTTAGTTTTAATACTTTTCAATCTGTTTCCTAAGAATAGCGCTATAAAGAGATTTTATTCTCTAGCAACACAAAAAACAAAGTTTACTATTACAAATCAGAGATACTGGGCAGGATTAACTAAGCTATATAAATTCAGATCCAATAATCGTACAAAGCAGTTAAAAACACTGCATAACTTTTTTCAAGATTATTACATCCAGTCTTTACTTCTGCTATCTTGCTCTAGTTTAATGATGTAACGTTGAATCATCATTCGAGTTTTACTGGGCAAATCAATAAACTCACACCCATATCGGGTATAAATTTGATTACTTTTAGAAGGCATTTCAGAAATATTCCTAATACGAATTGGTGTCTTAATAAGGCCAATTGGGCTAGCAAGCTCTATGCTGCAATCAGGATAAATCTCGCCAACTTCAAGCTTTTTTATATTAGGACGGTCATGTTTGATCGACATCCCTCCACAACTGATATCAAGTATCGTAAAGCCAATCACCTGTTGGTCTTTATCCAAAATAGCACACCTTGGTTGTTGTTTCATAAGCGGCGACATCCGAAAATATTCTCTTCGTTGTACACGTGAAATTACTTTCGGAAAATCTAGCCGATAGGCAGCATCTCTACCAAACCAAGTTTTCCCAATCGAGAAACTTTCGAACTCAACTCGAATACCATTATGTGTTGCTACACAGACTAATCTCTCTGCAAGTTGGGCTCGCTGGTTAAAATATGCTTCAGGATAATAACCTACAATCAACTCATCTTGTGAAGGGTTAATATTTAAAACTGTGGTTGGCACTGGACTGATATTTTCACCAATAAGATAAAGCAAAACTTTAGTCTGTTGCTCTAGGAACGTTCTCAGAATATGAGTAACCTCATTCTGGGAATCAATCAAATAGTCTTGGTTAATATTCATTCAGATCAGAAGGGCATTTATTTAAGATTTATACTTGCATGTTCATAATTTCCTGATAAGCCGTTACCAATCTATTTCTTATCTGAATCATCGACTGAAACGAGATGTTGGCTTTCTGGAGTGAAATCATTACATCGTGCAAATTAGTATCAGATCCACCTTTCATAAACTCCTGACTCAATTGCCCTGCGGTTTGCTGAGTAGCATTTACTTGATCAACCGCTGATTTCAGAATATTACTAAAATCTGCCTCCTTGGGATTAAACTGAGCATTATCTGGCTTTAAGGAACCAGAAATTGCATCAGAAGTAAGCCTTAATTGAGTTAAGATTTGGTTAATATTAGATTTATCCACTACAGCCCTCCTATCGATTCTCACCCAACTAGGCGATATTGTTGCAATTTATAACGTAATGTACGCTCAGATATCCCGAGCCTCTGAACTGCCAATTTACGCGAGCCATTTACTTCAGCAAGTGTTCTAAGAATATGCTCACGCTCTAAAGATTTAATATCCTTCGACTGAGATAGATCACTCGTGTCGAACGGTAGTGTCACATCAGATCGCGCTTGCTCGGGTAAATTTAAATGCATTACATCAATCTCATCTGTTGCTAAAATCATTGCACGTTGAATAACATTCTCTAATTCACGAACATTTCCTGGCCAAGAGTATTGCCTAAGCGCAAGCAATGCTAATTTGGTCAAAGAGTAATTTCGCCCCTTTATTCCTTTATTCGGACTCTGAAGTATTCGATGAACCAAAGGTTCAATATCCAGTGGGCGTTCCCTCAGCGGTGCGATTTCTAAAGGAAAAACATTAAGTCGATAATATAAATCTTCCCGAAAAGCGCCTTGCTTTACTAAAGAAAAAATATCACGATTCGATGCTGTTAAAAGGCGAATATCTAGCTTAACGGGCTTTCTACCACCAATTCTCTCTACTTCACGTTCTTGAAGCACTCTAAGCAATTTAGCTTGCAAACCTAACGGCATTTCAGATATCTCATCCAGCAATAAAGTACCCTCATTTGCCTGCTCAAACTTACCGGGTTGAGCCTGAGCTGCGCCTGTAAATGCCCCCTTTTCATATCCAAATAATGTTGCTTCCAATAAATTCTCAGGAATAGCAGCACAATTGATAGCCACAAATGGTTTGCCCAAACGCGGTGAATGCTGATGGATATAACGGGCTAAAACCTCCTTCCCACTGCCACTTTCACCAATTAACATGACAGTTGCAGAAGACTCTGCGACACGCTTGGCTAAAGAAAATATTGCGCTAGTTCGGGGATCTTTAGCGATAACTTCCTCATAATTGTTGCGTTGATTATTCGCAGGTACTAAATAATTCTTAATGTAGGTCAGCAAATAATCCGGTGAAAAGGGTTTTAACAAGTAATCGCTGGCACCTGCCCGCATTGCTGCAATCGCTTTATTAATTTCACCATAAGCGGTCATCAGCAGCACAGGGATATCCGGATAAGTTTCCTTAATTCTTTTCAACAGTATATTCCCATCTATGGGTTGCATCTGCACATCGCTAATTACCAATCCAATCTGTTGGGAATTAAGTAAATCAAGCGCTGCAGTGCCATTCGATGCCCCTAAGGCTTTATAACCAGACAACTTAACTGTCGTGCATATTGCCTCCAGTAAATCCTGATCATCTTCTACAATCAGAATCGATAGCTCATTCATTTCAATAATCCTCTAAATAGAACTGGATAGATTTGAATTGGTAATATTGCTTAAGCTAGTTCTTGGCAATCGGAGAATAAATTCACTACCTCGATCAGTAAGTAACTTTACTTGCACATCCCCCCCCATTTGTTTGATTGCGCTATGAACGATTGCTAATCCCAGACCAGTTCCTTCTGGGCGTGTCGTAAAAAAAGGCTCAAATAGCCGCTCTTCGTTTGCAATATCAATACCATTTCCTTGATCAGCTACTGTAAAAAACACTTCATCGGTAGTTAAGTCACAAGTTAATGAAATACGTCCACCCACGGGTGAAGCTTGCATCGCATTTTCAAGTAGTGCTATTAGCGAGCTACAAAGTTCTTCATAATTAACGGTTAAAGCTGCCCCCTCACCACCATCTTTAACAACAAACTGCAAATTCTTTTTTAGCATGTGGGGTAGCATCAGGCTTTGAATATCGGATAATAAAACTGAGATATCTATCACTTCTTTTTTTACTAACTCTCCTTTCACGAACCGCAACATACTATTTATCAGTTGATTTAAATACTGCAATCGCTCAATTGTTTTTACGGCAAAGCTGCTTCTCTCCTGAGTTGGTAACTCACTATTGCTCAAGTGCGTGGCATAAATCAATGCCGTTGAAAGCGGGGTACGCAATTGATGTGCTAAATTTGCTGCCATTCTTCCCATTACTGCAAGTCTTTGTTCGCGCTTGATCCGTTCTTGATTTGTATAGGCTTCAGTGATGTCTTGAATTAATAAAACCATTTTCCCCGAGTCTTCCGAGGCACTGCTTTCAATTGAAATACGACGAAAATCGCTATGTGTTTCTTTTCTTAAATTCCACTCGTTAGCAACATCCGTTGCCAATAAACGATCTTCGAGTATCTGCTGCCAGGTACATTGCAATAATGGCTCACCTAGAATAGACAGAGCAACTGGATTTGCACTTTCAATAACACCTTCATTATCGATAGCAACGACCCCGCCCGGTAAAGCTGACAACAACAAACTAAGCTGTTGAGAAAGATTCTCTTTTTGTGCAAGTTGATGTTGTAACTCGCCGTTAGCCAAAGCTAATTCATTCGTTAAATGTTCAACTTGTTGCTGCAAATCGCGATAAACAGTTGAAAGCTGTTCGGACGCTTGACTAAAAACAGTAAAAGCATGCATCAGCTGATGATGATCAGCATCTGATTTTCCTAATCGAACGTTAGATTCAGCTTTCATGCTTGCAAAATTTAATGGTTTTTCCAGATGTTGCGCAGCTTAGCATTAGCCACCTTGCACATAGAGATGAAATAAAGCTAGCAAAATTATTCTGTTCAATCATTCAGAAGTAATAAAAATCTTGATAATCGCATTATCGAATTTAAGTTACCGATACTTCATTTTAAACAGCGCCTATATTCAATATTTAACACATTGATTGGTAACTAAAAGTAGTTAGGAGGATTGTGCGTGGCTACAGTATCAGAAGAAATTGGAACCAAAACAAATCGATTTAGCGCTATTGCTCAATTATCAGGGCAAAAGAAACTAGGTTTAATGCTAGCAGCGGCAGCTAGCATTGCATTATTGGTTGGAATCGTAATCTGGAGTCAGAGCCCCGATTATAGAGTGCTATACACTAATATAACCGAGCAAGATGGCGGAGCTATCATTAATGCATTACAGCAAATGAATATACCTTACCAATTCTCTGAAGGTAATGGAACCATTTTAATTCCAGGAACACAAGTTCATGAGGTTAGGTTACGTTTAGCAAGCCAGGGGCTTCCTAAAGGGGGTATCTCCGGTTTCGAGATTTTAGAAAATCAGAAATTTGGTTCCAGCCAGTTCTTGGAACAAGTTAACTATCAACGTGCATTAGAAGGTGAGTTGGCGCGTTCTATTCAGTCCCTTTCTGCTGTTCAAAGTGCTCGCGTACATTTAGCGATCGCTAAGCCCACCGTCTTTGTTCGAGAACGTCAACAACCTAGCGTATCCGTATTACTAAATTTATACCCAGGAAGAGTGCTAACCACAGAGCAGGTAAGCGCTATCATTCATTTAGTTTCAAGTAGTATTCCAAGTCTTCCAGTAAAAAATGTTACCGTTGTTGACCAAAATGGCAATTTACTTAGCACTCCCAAAAAGGAAGGAAATGAAACTGGCCTAGACGACAGTCAGCTCAAATATATTCATGAATTAGAGCAAAACATTAATAAGCGCATTGAAACAATTTTGCTTCCAATAACTGGTCCCAACAATGTACGGGCTCAAGTTACTGCCGACGTTGATTTCTCGAGGACAGAACGCGCAGAAGAAATCTATGAGCCTAATAATATTGCAACCGAGGCCGCTTCGATTCGGAGTCAACAAAAATCAGACTCCATGTCAGCTAATCGGCCCGAGAGCGGTGTACCAGGAGCGCTATCAAATCGTCCACCTGCTGCTGCTGAGGCGCCTGTAGATGTCGCAGCTGGTGAAGGGGACACAAAAAATCAAGTACCCGTTGATACCCGCTCCGAATCAACTACGAATTACGAATTAGACAAAACAATTCAGCACACACGTCAATCAGTGGGACGTATTAACCGGCTATCTGCAGCCGTTGTCATCAATTATCGCGGAAAAATGGATGAAGCGGGAAACTTGATACATGAACCACTTGCTGCAGAAGAAATCGAGAAAATTAATAGTCTCGTTAAACAAGCGATGGGATTTGATGAAAATCGGGGAGATACACTTACTGTAACCAATAGTCAATTTAATATTCTGGAAGAAGAAATTGCAGAAATTCCTTTCTGGAAGCAACCAGATATGATTTTGCTTGCGAAAGAAATTGGTAAGCAGCTTATTATTGCCGCTCTGGTTTTGTTCTTTTTGCTTAAAATATTAAAACCATTCCTAAAAACCTTATTGCCACCCCCGCCACCTCCACCACCAGCTCCACCTCAGGCAACTGTCGCGCTTGAAGACAGTAATAACTTGGCGTTGAGTCATCAGCAGGAAGTGGTTAGCCATGAACAAAATATAACCAGAGCTAAGCAATTGGCTTTAAACGAACCAATCATAGTAGCAAATGTGATCAAAGAATGGGTATCTGACAATGAGCGATGACGGTATTCTTAAAAGCGCAATTCTTCTCATGTCATTAGGAGAAGAAGAGGCAGCTGAAGTTTTTAAGTATCTTGGACCGAAAGAAGTCCAGAAATTGAGTGAAGCCATGTCAAGTTTAAACAATGTTAAACGTGACAAGATTGAATCCGTCGTACATGAGTTCTGTACGCTAGCAAGTGATAGAACTTCGCTCGGTCAAAATTCGCTAGCATATATTCGCAATGTTCTAATCCGCGCTTTAGGGGAAGAGAAAGCGGCTAGCTTACTGGATCGGATGACGGAAAAAGGGAACGATACTAGTGGTATAGAAAACCTAAAATGGATGGATACTGCTGCAGTAGCGGAGTTAATCAAAAATGAGCACCCACAGATCATTGCAACCATATTGGTTCATCTTGAAAGAGATCAGGCCAGCGCAATTCTAGCATTACTTACCGAGAGGTTACGCAATGATGTCATCCTTCGTATCACAACCCTTGACAGCATTCAGCCTACTGCGCTGCGTGAATTGAATAGTGTATTAAATAAATTGCTATCCGGAAGTGACAATATTAAGAAAGCGCCCAAAGGGGGAATACGCACGACAGCTGAAATGCTAAATTTCATTCCCAGTTCGCTAGAAGGCAATATTATCGAGCACATAACACAGTATGATGAGAGCATTGCACAAAAAATCATGGATGAGATGTTTGTATTTGATGATTTACTGACTGTTGATGATCAAGGTATCCAACTCTTACTCAGAGAAGTTCAGTCTGATTCACTGATCATCGCTCTCAAAGGCGCCAAAGAAGAATTACGTAATAAAATCTTTAAGAATATGTCACAACGGGCTGCAGAAATGTTGCGCGAAGATCTTGAAATCAAAGGCCCAGTTCGTGTTTCAGAAGTTGAAGCTGCGCAGAAGGAAATGTTAAAAACCCTCCGACAACTAGCAGATGATGGAAAAGTAGCGCTTGGAGGCAAGGGTGGCGATGGTTTTGTATAACAGCTAAAGATAGCTTTCAATCTAACAAACTACCGTGATCATGGATCTACACCTGCTAATTCATATCGAACTATTGGACAAGGATAAACATACAAATGAATTCCCCATCGGTCATTCCTAAGAAACAGCTTTCGTCCTTTCAGAAATGGGAGTTAGGTTCATTTGAAACAAATTTAGTAAACAATACAACGCAATTAGATGCAAGCGTCGATCAAGCTGCTAAAGAAACCATTTCACTTCCTACAGCAGAACAAATCGAAGCGATCTATCAACAAGCAAAGAATGAAGGCTATCAGGCAGGCTACCAAGAAGGCAAGCAACATGCGACTGTAGAGATGGAAACCACTATTCAACATCTCCAAGTCTTAATGGTCAAGTTTGAGGAGGAGCTTGAGCACATTGATCAAACCGTTGCGCAAGAGCTTCTCGAACTTGCTATCGAATTTGCGAGAAAGATCGTTACTCAATCGCTTGAATTAAAACCTGAGTTAATCATTCCAATTATTCAAGACGCTATTCAGCACTTGCCATCTGCGATGCAGCCGCTTCATATCATACTGCATCCTGAAGATGCGACGCTGGTTCGCATCCAATTGGAGAATCAGTTATCGCATTCAAAGTGGAAAATCTACGAAAACAGCCAGATAGAAAGGGGAGGATGTAAAGTAGAAGCAGGAGGGTGCGAGATAGATGCCACACTCACCTCGCGCTGGAAAACAATTTTATCAAAAGTTTTGCTAGAAAATCATCAACCGAATTAGTGTAAGCATGAACCATTGCTCATCATGGCAAAGTTTTCTAAACAACTGCAAGCAAATTGTCAGTCACTCAAATTCACTCATTATTAGTGGTACATTGACCCGTGTAGCGGGTCTAGTGATGGAAGCGGTAGGATTGAGACTTGCTGTCGGCAGCACTTGCACCGTTTTCCTTCCCAATGGTCATAATGTCTCTGCTGAAGTCGTTGGATTCTCAGGAGATCGCCTGTTTCTAATGCCTTCTAGTGATGTTTATGGACTAGTGCCTGGGGCGAAAGTAGTTCCCACCGAATACGCGAGTGATCATCCCAGAATCGGCAAAAACTGGCGCCCAAGAAGGCGAGCTGCCGACCGCACAAAGCAAATTAATGTTGGATATGAACTATTAGGGAGGGTACTGAGTGGTGCCGGAGAGCCCCTTGATCAATTAGGTACTATCCATACCGAGCAGACGGTTCCTTTATATAGCAGACCATTCAACCCACTAGAACGGGCCCCCATTGATATGCCCCTTGATGTAGGCATTCGCGCTATTAATACGCTACTCAGCGTGGGCCGAGGCCAAAGAATGGGACTTTTCGCAGGAAGTGGCGTTGGTAAAAGTGTTTTGCTCGGAATGATGGCACGGTACACCAAAGCCGATGTGATTGTCGTGGCGTTGATTGGCGAGAGAGGCAGAGAAGTAAAAGAATTCATTGAAAACATACTCGGACAAGAAGGGCTCGCTCGTTCAGTTGTTATCGCAGCGCCAGCTGATACCTCTCCCCTTATGCGCTTGCAAGGTGCGGCTTATGCAACTGCTATCGCAGAATTTTTCCGTGATGAGGGAAAAAATGTACTACTCATCATGGATTCGCTAACTCGGTTTGCCATGGCACAGCGAGAAATTGCATTAGCAGTCGGTGAACCTCCCGCCACTAAAGGTTACCCACCATCCGTATTTGCGCGTTTACCACAATTGGTGGAACGTGCAGGAAATGGTAGACAAGGTAGTGGCTCAATCACTGCATTTTATACCGTCCTATCAGAAAATGATGATCCCAATGATCCAATCGCAGACAATGCCCGCGCCATCCTCGATGGACATATTGTTCTCTCACGGCGATTAGCGGACTCTGGCCATTATCCGGCAATCGATATCGAATCATCGATCAGCCGTGTTATGCCGCATTTAGCTTCGCAAGAACAATTGGAATGGACTCGGCGTTTCAAGAATCTTTATGCGCGTTATCACCGCAGCCACGACTTAATTAGTGTCGGCGCTTATGTCCCAGGAAGCGATCCCGAGCTTGATTTAGCGATAAAAATTTATCCCGCACTAGAATCTTTCCTCCAGCAAGGGATTTTCGAACATGAGAACATTGCAGAAAGCCTCCAAAAATTATCCAAGCTACTCACACTTCGGTAGCTCGCTTCTGAATCACTACCCATAGTAAATAGCAAACCGAATGGCAACTACCCAATCTCTTAAAACGCTTGTCGAGTTTGCTCAACAAAAAATGGATGCTTCAGCCAAAAAGCTCGGATTTCTTAATTCCAAACAGCAAGAAGCTGAGAAAAAACTTAATCTATTAATTGATTACCGACGAAATTATCAAGCCCATTTTGTCAATACAAAAAACACTGGGATGAATTCAATTGAGTGGACTAACTATCTTGCATTTATTGGCAAACTGGATGCCGCAATCCTCGAACAACGCAAAGTAACCATCAATGCACAAAAAGAAACAGAGATTGTTAAAACAGAGTATCAAGATTCTCGCCGTAAACTAAAGTCCTATCATACGCTGCTACAGAGAATTAAACATCATCATGCCATCAAGCTTGAGAAGCATGAACAAAAGCTCTTGGATGAGTTTGTTACTATTGCCAGGCAACATAAAACAGAAGGCTAGGCCCCAAGAAAATCTGATCCTGGCATAACAATTGCATGAGGATAGATATTAATTTAGTAACTTACCTATTAGCCATGTTAAATCTTACAAGCATTCAGGAAACATTACTGCCATCTGTTAATCCCGACATTAATTCACCACTCACGGACAGCACTGGTCTAAATCAATCTAACTCAACCCCATTCCAAGAGATATTGGGAAAAACCCTAGCAGAAGATCTAAAAACCGAGCTTAACGCTGATATTACTGGCACTGAAACAGCCATATTGAATGAGTTACTTACTGAAGCAACCAGCGCAGTCGAAATACCTATTTCCTTGATGGCTGAAGCAAGCACCACCAACAGTAATCCAATGGCTAGCTTCTCATTAGCAGATTCTTCCAATATCCTGAGGGGTGCACAAAATCAAATCAATCCATCGCTACTCAATACGATAGAAGAAAATGTTTCACAAACCACACCACTCCTTGACACAGTGCTTGAAAATGCCGATGGGCCATTGGCAACGCTAATAGGTGATAATTTAAAAACAACCTTCTCTACTAGCTCAGCAAGCAACCAGAATTACACAACTTTTTTACAAGCCCAGGCTTATCAAAACAATAGTATACCAGGTATAAATACCTCACCTTATTCTGCTCTGAATCAGTTCACCCAATTACTAACGCGTGACGCTTTATCTGAAGAAGTCGATATCAATTCGGTAAATTTTGCCGAGATCGGCAAAATTTTGCCGATTTCTCCCGATTCTTCTTTGGTAGCACAAAGCAACTTGATAACTCAAACGGCGTCTCCTTCCAGCTCAACTCCCTTATTACCGATTCATCCACACCATGTTGCGACTGAATTTGGCAAGCCAGCATGGGGTAACGATTTCAATCAGCAAATAACCTGGTTAGCTACCCAGAAGCATCAGATCGCGGAATTACATCTACATCCGGCCGAACTCGGTCCGGTAGAGGTCATTTTGCACATCAGTAACGATCAATCGACTCAGGTATCTGCTCAATTCACCTCTCCGCATCTTGCGGTACGCGAGGCAATTGAATCCGCCCTACCTCGATTACGTGAAATGATGGCAGAAAATGGAATTACCCTGGGAAATACCACGGTTGGTGCTGAAACATCTCAACAACATGCTAACCAACAGCATGGTTCAATTGCTTCAAATGCCAATGAAAATAGCACAACAACAGTAGCAACAATTCAGGGACTATCAACCGAATTTAATGGCAGTGATCTTCCAAGGCATCAAGGTATTATCAATACATTTGCGTGACTCGAAACACCTTTGAGTAGAATTGAGGAATAGCCAAGCTCGCCCGCTCAAACAACCTGATAGCACGGTATTTCAAATTAACGCAAGCAATTTTTATCGGGGATCACCTTGGATATTCCTTCATGCACAGTTGGATAAAGCAATTTGATGCGCAACTCTCGTTTCATTCGATCATTTGTTAAACGCCGTGATTCTTCCATGAAAGATAGCAGGCCGGCTGGAATCTGTTCTTTGGCTTGTGCACGCGAAATTCTAGGTGGGTGGGGTAATTTAAAAGTGTCCGCAACCAAATCAAAATAACCACCCATTTTTAAACTCGAATCATCACATGCGTTATAAATTCTACTATTTTTCCCATAATGGAAAGCAGCTACGATAATCCGCGCCAGATCATCGGCATGGATGTGATTAGTATAACTATCTTCCTTCTCTAGTAATGCTGGAGTACCTTGCTTTAGCCGAGCAATGGGCAATCGGTCTATAGCGTAGATGCCCGGCACCCGCAATATAGTGACATTGCTACCCGTATCGGTACCCCATTTCCTAATCTGACATTCTGCATCAAATCGCCTCCAAGCTCTATCATTGCGTGGCTTAACGGGATTATGTTCTCCAACCCACTGTCCATCCCTATCACCATAAACTCCACTTGTGCTGATATACACTAGCCGATGTGGTATCCTTCCCTTTGCTCTGGAATGTTGTCGACTCAGCGCTGCCAAAAGATGCCGCGTACGAGTATCTTTTAAACCCATATTAGGAGGTGGTGCCAGATGAATAATGGCATCTGCAATCCCAGACAACCGCTTGAGGCTTGCTTGCTGATCCAAATCACCCAACAATGGGATAATTTGATGTGAACGTAGTTTACTAAAATTTTCTGTCCGACGAGTCAATCCAAGCAATCGGTAGTACCTAGCGAGAAGCGGAGCTGTTCTGAGTGCAATGTCCCCACATCCAATAATTAGTAACGTTTTTTTCATTTCAGCGTATCAAATTAATCGTTTTAAATTTTTAAACTATGTCTTATCAAGTCATCGTCAAGCCAAGCAATCATACTTTTACTATCGAAACAGGGGAATCGATTCTTCAAGCAGCCCTAAGACAAGGCATTTCACTCCCTTACGGCTGCCGCAATGGTTCATGCGGCGCTTGCAAAGGAAAAATTTTGCAAGGACAGGTCGATTACGGTAGATATGATGAAACAACACTCACTGAACAAGACAAACAAAATGGCTTGGCTTTGTTTTGTTGTGCATCGGCATTATCGGACAACTTAGTGATCGAATGTCACGAGGTTGATACCCTTAAAGACATCAGAATACGCACCATGCCCTGTCGGGTCCACAAACTTGACCGTGTAGCACCTGATGTGATGGTTATTTATCTCAAGCTTCCTACAAATGAACGTTTGCAATTCTTGCCAGGTCAATATATCGATATTTTACTCAAAGACGGCAAAAGACGTAGCTTTTCATTAGCAAACGCTCCCCACGACGATGAGTTTTTGCAACTGCATGCACGAAATTACCCTGGTGGGGTTTTCTCTGAGCACGTTTTCACCCGAATGAAGGAAAAAGATATATTGCGAATTGAAGGGCCGTTGGGATCATTCTATTTGCGGGAAACCCCTAGTGATAAAACCCCGCTAATTTTTCTTGCGAGTGGAACCGGTTTCGCCCCGATTAAAAGCATTCTTGAACACATTCTCTCTACACTTCCTTTCCAAGAGAGTCATCGCAAGTTATTGCTTTACTGGGGAGTGCGCGTAAAAGCAGATCTTTACTTAAATGACTTGGTCGAACAGTGGGCTAACACCTACAAAAATTTTAGCTATATTCCGGTATTGTCGGATGCTTTACCCACTGATCAATGGAAAGGTAGAACCGGTCTGGTCCATCAAGCCGTATTGGAGGACATTCCCAATCTAGTATCCTATCAGGTTTATGCCTGCGGTTCCCCTTTAATGGTCAAGGCAGCTTATCAGGATTTCACTCAATTGAGAAATCTACCCGCCGCCCAGTTCTTTTCTGATGCGTTTATTCCCTCTGATAATCAAATGCCTTAGCGTTTATATTGCCTGCTTCTGTAAAGTAAAACCTAAACCTTTATGATAATGATCAGAAGCTAGCTCACGTTTATCCAGTTTCTCAAATAATTGAGCAAGGGCCAAATGCGCTGCACGACTTGGTTCAATTGATAAACTTGCTTCTAGGTAATTTTGTGCTTTACCCCACAACTCACAATAAGTACACAATTTACCTAATGTTAGAAGAAGCTCAGCATTATTAGGATTTTTACTCAACCAGTTCTCTGCACGTTGAATTTGCCAACTGACACTATTACCAAGGCATTTTGAATAAAGTGTAATAAGCTCATTATCTAATTTGCTGTCTAGACTTTGCTCAATAACTCTTTGTGCAGTTGCCATATCATTCAACGCGATATAGCCTTTTGCAGCTGTGGCAGCCAAGCGACTGTCCAATTGCTCCATTGAATTCAAACTATGCCAGTATTTATTGAGAAGATCTAAGTTCGGACTATTGTTCTTGATGCTCTCTTGCTGAGCATGGTGCTTGAGTTGTTCAATCGAGCCTTTGCCATAAGGATAGCGATTCGCAAGAATATTGACCAAATCCATGACCGCATCCCAATTTTGGGCCATTTGCTGCGCCTTCAACTCCAACTGCAAAGCAGTGATACTCTGCAAGCCGCCGAGGGAGTATAGAGAATGCAGCGCATCAAGCGCCTCTTTATGATGGCCCTCTTCTAATAATAACTCAGCTTGGGTTATCAGCCGAAGCGTATGTTCACCGGGCGCAACTTCTTCAGAAGCAGCTAAGAATTCATCGCGTGCCGTGTAATCTTCTAGCTTATGCGCTGCTCGTGCTGCCAATGCTGCGTTAATACCATTAATAATCGGAGAACTGTTCAATCTAAGGGCTGAGGCTGCAGCTTTCTGAGCTCTATCATATTTGCCTTCAAAAAATGCCTTTAAGCCAACCAGGGTCCGGTCATTGATTCTTTTGCGTCGAAAGTAAAAACTAAATCCTAAAATTCGCGCTAGGATCTTAAGCAAAACATAGAAAATAAAGAACGCAACAATTAATAAAATGAAAAAATTGTTAATCGTCAACTCAACCTTATAGGGCGGCACATTAAATAAAACCGAGCCACTATTGAATTGAGCAACATATACAATCCCAACTGCTGCTGCAAAAAGAAATAAAACCCAAAGCACTAGTCTCATTCATCTCCTCCCTCATTTGTAACTTGAATATAGTGTGCCATTTCGATGGTTCTGAAATAATTGTTATTATGATTCTTTGTCTTCTAAACGATAGCTATGCAACGAATCAAGTACTTTGAGCACTTCGACAACTGATTCTGCTTGTTTATCAAAGTGACGGTCCATTGAAGCAACGACCTCGCCAAGATTAGATTGAAGATCTGCACGATCTTCAGATGATAAAGCTAGCTGTGCTAGCGTCAGTTTTAATTGTATATTTTTTCGTAACTGATCAGCTTGGGCTGGTGAGATAATTTCAATGCTCGAATCATCGATTTTCTGAATACTGATCAGTTTTTGAAGATCTTTGCAAATTTCAGATAAGAACAAATATAGCTTACTATTTTGCAAAGCTTCGGAATGCGGCAATGCGAAATTCAACTTAACAAAGTGACGATCCATCGCAAGCGGTAAAGTCTCGATCACTTGAGAAATGGATGCAAGCTCTTTAGCGATTGCTTGATCATTCTCGGAGAGCGTCGCTTTTATTGCACCAAGTTGCTTTTCCGCATTACTCAATTCAGTTTCAATATCAGCGAGTAACTGACGCGGCTTCTTCCCCGTTAAATCAACTTTATCTAAATACCCTGCAATTGCGTGTTTCAGATCGACAAGATGGCCACTCTTCTTTGCCCAGAACCAGCCCATCGCTGCGAGCACAATTATCAGAACAAGAAAAGCCAACAAGGCGCCCTGCTGGGAAGATCGATGTTTAGTATGCTGGATTCTTTCCATATTTCCAATAAACCATATAAATTAACGATTAAAATAACTCAACAGACCCGCAATCAAACCATCATCACCGCTCTCAGTCAAATTAATATCTTTCAAACCAAGATCTTTCGCCATTTCTGCAATCCGCTCATGCGCGGTGAAAAAAGGTGTATTTTTTAACAATTGTTGGCCAACTTCCCCTACCATGTCAAATAAATTGTGTAATCCTTCACTACTGGTTATCGTTACTGCATGAACAGATCCACGCGACCAATACGCTAGTAAAGCCGACACATCAGTTTTTGGTTTATTACGCTGATAGCACTCAGCGTATTCGACAATAGCACCGCGATTGGTTAAGGTTTCACCTAATAATTTTCGCCCTTCATTACCACGAAAAATTACGATACGTTTTTGCTGAACCTGCTTCAGTATCTCGAGCTCCAGCAATGCTTCACTATCAAACCGATGCGCTGGTAAGATTACTTTATCAATCCCATAAGAAGATAGCTTCTGTGCGCTCCCCTTACCGACCACCGCTACTTTTAGGTGAGAAGGAAAAGGGGCATTTTTACAAATTAAGGGTAGTGCCTTATCAACCGCGTTAGGACTGACAAAAATTGCAAAATCAAATTCATGCAGACGATCGATTATGCTGAGTAACGGTCGAACATCCTCAACATCGGTTATCTCGAGTACCGGAAATAATAAAGGCTCACCCCCCAGTGATTTAATTCGGTTAACAAGATAGGTTGCCTGGTGAGCCGGACGCGTGACTAAAATTGACAATCCAGAAAGCGCAGGCATAGGAATTAATCATGCACAGCGGCTATGAGACCACAAGTGCAGCTAGTATTTTATCAGCACCTTGTGCCATCAAGTTTTGGGCTAGCTGTTCACCCAGCGTAGCCCCAGACTCAGGTTTCCCATTTAATTCATCGCTAACGATTCTTTTTCCATCTGGAGTCGCTACAAACCCACGCAAAGTCAACACATTGTCGGTAATTTGCGCAAACCCTCCCAATGGTACTTGGCAACTTCCACCCAACACTCTACTCATCGCGCGTTCAGCTTCTACACATTGCGCGGTTTCCCTATCGTGCAAGGGTTCCATCAAGCGAACTAAATCGGGGCGATTATCAAGACATTC
>SSFW01000046.1 GCA_008015595.1 Nitrosomonas sp.
CGCAAATCTTGACTAAAATTCCCCATCATCTGATCAATTTGATTGACCCAGACCAGCAATATTCTGCTGCGCAATTTCGCCATGATGCACTCCTCACAATGAAAGAAATAACGCTAAGAGGAAATACTCCATTGCTAGTAGGCGGTACGATGCTCTATTTCAAGGCGTTGAGAGAAGGCCTGTCTGATCTTCCACCGGCAGATCAGCAAATTCGTAAGGAAATCGAAGCAAGTGCTGCGGAAAAAGGTTGGTCTACCCTGCATCACTTGCTGCAGTCGGTTGACCCTATCAGCGCTGAACGCATTCAACCCAATGACAGCCAACGAATACAGCGCGCGCTGGAAATTTATTACTTGACTGGAAAACCCATGTCACAACAGATGGTATCTTCTCAGCCTACATCGATTCCTTATCGATTGATTTCCATTGCATTATTGCCATCGGATCGTAAAGTATTACACCAGCGAATTCAGCATCGTTTTGAAATGATGTTGGAAATGGGATTAATTGAAGAAGTTCGATCGATTCTGAGTCAATTTTCGCTGACGCTAGAAATGCCATCGATGCGCTGTGTGGGCTATCGACAAGTTTATCAGTATCTACAAGGGCAACTCAGCTTAATGGAATTACGAGAAAAAGGCGCAGCAGCGACACGTCAATTAGCCAAACGTCAATTGACCTGGTTACGGAGTATGGAACAGTTAACTGAATTCGATTGTTTAGCAGATAATTTACTCGAACAAGCCATGTATTATCTTCAAACCATGCTCAATACCAATGACTAATTGAAAAATCAAATAGCGAATTATTTTGCAATGGTAATGCTAGGTACACCGACCCGTGGAATGTCAGTTACCGTCATTTGAAATAGTAAAAATAACAATTGAAAAGCATCTCGATTCCAGCGAGCATGGGGGCCTGTTGTATTAACCGCATAAAATTGATTATTCCAACGAATTGAAAAATCAACACCTGACGGCGCTATATTTGACTGAATCAATTCCATCGTTAAATCTGGATTTTCATTATTCAAGATGGGTGGCGTTCTCGGATCTTTTTCAACATGATAGCCCGTTTCATTACCTAGCGCTTTACTGAGAAAACTCAGAATAGAATGAAAACTCCTCAGTCTAAAAATTCCGACCATGGGCCATTCCCCGCCATAGTAACCGGCCCGAATATCAAAAGCGACATCGCTCACATCCCATTCACGAGCACGTTCGTTCAGTAACTCTCGTTCATTCTCAGATAACGTATCTGGATCATAGTTGGTGATCAAAATAGGACCCAGAATTTGCTTGTGAAGCGTAAACGTATCGTCAGCACTGTTATAGTGGACAACGAATTCTTTTTGCAACGATTGGAAACTATCTGGCGCAATGGTAGCTGCGGGAATTTTCCAAGTATGCGTCAGAGGCAGTGGTTCAACGTAGAGCTGATTCTGATCTTGAATGGCTGATAAATGCAGAACGACGCGACGAAACATTTCATACCCAGCTTTATCAGTGGATTTATTACGAAACGTGTCACTATGGTAAGGTTTATGCTGCAAACGGACTTCCTGCGCCATCATGCGGAGTAACAGATCAACATCGAAATGCTGACGCAGCAATAATATCAACCCACTTTGCGGAAACGGTGTAAGCAATCGCCGCGTAAAATCTTCTCCTTCGATGGGAACAATGCTAATCGTCGGACTTTCTGCCATACTCCCACCAAAAATTGGCAGTATCGATGAGCCGGCCAACCCACCTGCAGCCGGAGCAGCACCAGCACTGGCTTGAAAGGTAAACGTTGCAGCAATATTAGAGACACCTGTGAAATGGATGGGTTGTCGATGATGTGCGCGAACGATATTAATCAATAACTGCTGTGATACCACATCCGTCACCGCATCATCATAAGCAATCACAGCACGATTTAATGCAATCGGTGATAAACAACCCGTAAGCGTAACCAAGTAGATCAAGCAAATTAACCAGTGAAAGTTGATGACTAAACGCTTGTACGGAGCAGTTACTGCGTTTCTCATCCCAGTCGAGGAATCATACTTGCGAATAAACATATGGGCGTTGGTACCTTATCACTTCAGAATATCAGGGGGCGCTATATCTGGAATCAATTCAGCATTACTTAACCAAATCGTTGCTTCACTATCGCTGGGCGCCCGATAATCCCCTCGGGGTGAAAGTGAACCTCCTGAACCAACCTTGGGTGAATTCGGTATACAACTGCGCTTGAATTGACTCGTTTGAAAAAATCGATATAGAAAAACTTTCAACCAATGTTTAATTTCTCCAATCGTATATTGGTTCTGCCTATCTTGCGGAATTCCAGGCCAGTTTCCTACAGAACGATCTCTCCAACTGCAATAGGCTAAAAAAGCGATTTTTGTAGGGAGATAACCATATCGAATAGTGTAATAAAGGTGGAAATCCTGTAATTCATAGGGACCAATGATGGACTCTGTTTTCTGGTAAGGCTGATTATCCGTGGTATTACCAGGAATCAATTCAGGGCTAAATTCTGTTGCTAAGATTGCATTGAGTAGTTCACTAGTTTCAGCATTAAATAATTGCGCATCTGCGACCCAACGAATCATAAACTGAATCAAAGTCTTAGGCATACTCGCGTTGATTGCGTAGTGAGACATGTGATCACCCACTCCATAAGTACACCACCCCAACGCTAATTCACTGAGGTCGCCTGTTCCAAGTACCAATGCATGATGATAGTTGGCCAAGCGAAAAAGGTGATTGGTTCGCTCCCCCGCTTGTACATTTTCAAAAGTCGTATCATAGACAGATTCCCCGCGACTAAATGGGTGATCGATATCTTTCAGCATTTGCTCGCAGCTAGGTCGAATATCGATCTCATGCGACGTACAACCCAAACTATTCATCAATGCAAGGGCATTAGCTTTTGTTTGGTCACTCGTCGCATAACCGGGTAACGTATAAGCTAGCACGTGATGGCGCGGGTAATGTAACTCGTCCATGACTCGGCAAGCAACAATGAGCGCATGCGTCGAATCAAGCCCACCCGATACCCCCACGACAATTTTTTGAATGCCGGTATGCTTTAATCGTTTAATTAAACCTTGCACCTGGATATTAAACGCTTCTAGGCAATGTTTATCGCGTTGATGCGCATCGGATGGTACGAATGGGAAGCGACTATAATGCCGCTGACAAAGCAATCGCTCGACTTCCGGAAAGTGCATATCAAACTTAATCTCGCGGAATTGTCGTATCGATTCCTTATAATATTGAACACTCTGGCTAAAACTCGTCTGCCGCATACGCTCTTGCTTCAAGCGATCCAGATCTAGATCAGCCAGGATCAATTGTGAACTTTGTCGAAAGCGTTCTGACTCGGCCAAGCAAGTTCCATTTTCATAAACGAGTGCATGCCCATCCCAAGCAAGATCAGTCGTTGATTCACCAACCCCTGCAGTGGCATAGAGGTATGCTGCAAGGCAACGCGCTGATTGATTGGCCACTAAATTTTGGCGATATTCGTGTTTACCCATTGTAATGTTCGAAGCAGACAAATTGAGTAAGATGGAAGCACCAGCCAATGCAGCTTGGCTCGAAGGGGGTATCGGCACCCAGAGATCTTCACAAATTTCGATAAAAAATTTAAAAGAAGGCTGATTATTTGCACTAAATAGGAGCCGTTCTCCAAAGGGAATATCGGTTTGCTGGCATAATGAGATTACATCGGATGAAGCAGCGCTTGCAGGTGAAAATTGCCGGAGTTCATAAAATTCACGGTAATTCGGAAGGTAAGTTTTAGGTACAACCCCCAAGATACGACCGCCATAGATTACAACCGCACAATTGAATAAAAGCTGATTGATTTGGAGCGGTAACCCAACAACTGTAATGATATTGATATGCTTCGACTGATCGAGTAATGATTGAAGCGCTTCAGCACTACTATTGATTAGTGCTTGTTGATGAAATAAATCTTCACAGGAATAAGCTGTTAACCCTAATTCTGGAAAAAGTATCAATGCAGCATGCTGTTCAGCAGCTTGCTTCATCAATTGAATCGTTTCATTGACATTGAATACCGGATCAGCAACTCGAACATCCGGAACTCCCACTGCGACACGGACAAAACCATGGTGATACAAGTTGAAGAAAGAGTGATCCATCGGTATCAAATCCGTGATGAGTAGGCCTTAATTAGCAAGCGTAAGCTTTTACACTTTCATTTATTAGCAAGCAAGAAATGGTAGGCCAATATGACTATTTACCCTATTGTTTAGCTAATTTGAATTAATTTCAACAAATTATCGGGGTGAATTTTCCTGCCCTACCCTTATGATTGACTCTACCGAAAGTCAAAATTAGCGTCAACTGATGTTTTACAAGCTTTATCGTTTCTCAGTCAGTAAAATGACTGGAAAACAATCGATGGATTACAAGATGGGAGTAACAACACGCGATTAATACGACTAGCTGCGCCACTTCATCGCCGTATCATTTTAAATTTACAAAGCAAAATCGCTACTAACGATTAGTATCGTAGACTAGCGATTCAGGCCAGTTGTAGCATAAGAAACGTTAAACTAGCCTTACCTATTTAAGTCATTTAGTCTAAATTGAATCGACTTAACGAAATTTCCGTATCTTCAAGATCTTCAAAAACATCAAAATTATCTTCTTTAGCAAACTCAATTTCATCAATAATTTTAACGATTCGACTATCTGGAATCATGCCATCTGCTACGATATCCTCTAACTCTTTAAGCTCACTTAAATCTAGATCGAAATTATCAGCATCAAAAGAAAGTTCTCTGTCCATTTTGCAAACCTCCTTAACACTTTATTTGAAGACAATATATTAATATCACGTTCAATTACAAAACAAAGCAGAAACAATTAGTGTTTTACAGTACTTATTAGACTTTTGAATGACTTGGATCGTTCTAACAATTAACAAATTTACTGATGATGTATATAAATTTCCAAAAGAAAAATAACCCAGGAAGATGCTTAATCCTGATCAGCTTGTTTTCACATAGGAATATTAATACACATTTTGTTCATATCAATTTCAGATACTATTTTTAAAATATTAACTTTAAGGAGCATTAGCTTGGAACGCGGATTTTATACCATCATGGCGGCACAATTTTTTTCGTCACTGGCTGACAATGCGCTGTTAGTGGTTGCCATTGCATTATTAATCGATCTCAATGCACCCGCATACCTTACTCCCATGCTCAAATTTGTATTTGTTTTATTCTATGTAGTTCTTGCACCCTTCGTCGGGGCATTTGCCGATTCCATGGCAAAAGGACGCGTGATGTTCGTCAGCAACACAATTAAAATTGCTGGTTGTTCACTACTTTTTTTCGCGATGCATCAATATTTTGCATTGGCAGCTTATGCGATCGTTGGACTCGGAGCTGCCGCATATTCACCGGCAAAATATGGCATATTGACCGAGTTATTGCCCCCAGAACAACTCGTCAGTGCCAATGGTTGGATTGAAGGACTCACTGTCGCATCGATTGTACTTGGAACAGTACTGGGCGGTATTTTAATTACGCCATCGGTTGCTACGCTGATACTTTCTTTTGATTTTCCCCTTATCGATACCGGAATCGATTCTGCCGTAGAAGCAAGCATTATCATCATTGGGGTTTTTTATGCGATTGCAGCCCTATTTAATTTATTCATCCCCGATACAGGCGTTGATCATCGTATCCTTAAATTTAATCCCCTTTTCCTAGTTCACGAATTCTCACACTGTGTCAAATTGCTCTGGACTGATAAACTGGGTCAAATTTCTCTCGCAGTTACTACCTTATTCTGGGGCGCGGGTGCAACGTTACAATTTATTGTATTGAAATGGGCTGAAGCAGCACTGAATTTTCCACTGAATCAAGCAGCACAATTACAGGGGGTTGTTGCACTCGGTATTGCGATAGGTGCTGTTTTAGCTGCCAAAATCGTTTCCCTGCGTCAATCGGTAAAAGTCATTCCATTGGGGATACTGATGGGCATCGTCGTGATGATCATGACGCTCGTCAATAATCTTTGGATCGCAGTCGGATTGCTCATTCTCATCGGTAGCCTTGCGGGTTTTTTTGTGGTGCCGATGAACGCGCTACTGCAGCATCGCGGTCACATTCTCATGGGTGCCGGGCATTCCATTGCCGTTCAAAATTTCAATGAAAACTTGAGTATTCTCTGCATGTTACTCTTATACGCATTGCTCATTTGGCTTGATGTGCATATCTATGTTGTGATCATCTTATTTGGTGCGTTTGTCTCGATTTCGATGACGATCATTCGCAAATGGCACCTAACCAACCAAAGTAAAGAAGACTCGCTACATCTCATTGGTATGCGTAAAATTCATTAAATTTTGAGCGATGGGTTTGCGGTTATTGCGAGTGATTCCATCGTGGCTTTGGCAAAGCATAAATCTTCCCATGCTTTGGATTTATCCATTAAGGATCTTAGGAGATACGCAGGGTGGTACGTCACGATTAAGGGCGTACCCAAATAAGAGTGCAATCGCCCACGCAAATTTGAAATACTATCATTGGTGGTGAGTAAATTCTGCGCCGCAACTTTGCCCAGCGCGATGATTAACTTGGGTTTGATTAAGGCAATCTGCCGTTCTAGATAGGGGCGGCATTGTTCAGCTTCATTACATTCAGGATTTCGATTATTCGGTGGTCGACACTTAACGATATTGGTAATGTAAACATTGCTACCGCGTTTTAATTGAACCGCAGCGAGCATGCTGTCCAATAATTTTCCTGCTTGCCCCACAAAAGGCTCTCCGATTTCATCTTCTCGAGCACCTGGCCCTTCCCCAATAAATAGCCAATCTGCTTGCTCGTCCCCTACACCGAAAACCGTATGTAACCGAGCCTGACTCAATGGACATGCGTGGCAATTTTCAACCTCGGCTTTTAGCTGCGGCCAATCCAAATGGAGAATGCGCTTGGTGCGATCCAAATGTTGGCTATCTGACTCATTGCTATCGTGTATTTTAGTATCTACCGTCGTGGGTGTTCTACCCTGCTTCTTTCTCCAAAAAGGCGTTAAGCCCAGTTCACGCATTATTTCTTTGCGGCGCTGATTCACAATTCTAATCTCATCACAAGCGCATCCTCACGGCCACACATTGCTGGATAATAACCTTTGCGCACCCCAATTTGTTTAAAGCCCATACGTTGATAGAGATAGAGGGCACCCGTATTCGATTCACGAACATCGAGTAAAAAAGAAGTTAATTGCTTCGACCGTGCTAAATCGATAAAGTATTGTAACAGCTGTGTTCCAAGACCTCGATGATGCCATTGGGCCGCAATACCAATGGTTAGGAGGTGCCCCTCATCTAGGCCTAACATTAAAATACCATACCCAACTATCGCATCACCGTATTCCATAACGCGGCATTGATACCCTGCTTTGATCGAATCAGTAAAGTTAACCGGTGTCCAGGGAAATAAAAAAATTTCTCGCTCGATTAAAATAATACCTTCAACATCGTTTAAAGACATTTCACGAATAGAGGGTATCGGTTTTATTGATAAATTCATCGCTCGCTTTCCTTGAGCGCAACTTTATTCCGAATATAAGTAGGCACAGCTTGCTCTGGCAAAAGTACTGAACCTTGCTCAAAGCGAGCAATAGAAAGTTGTGCAATTTCTCTTGCATGGGGGTAACAGCCAGTCAGAATCTCATTGAGTTGATCATGATAGACGTCTCTTAAGAAATCGGGGTATCGATCAAAGCCACTCCCGCATCCAACCCAATCTTTTCCGATTAATTGAGGAGCAAGTTCAGGTCGACATAGCATCGGTGATAGGATCGGGATCCACTGATTATTTGGCTTTTGGGTATAAGCCGCAAAGTAAATTTCACCCATACGGGCATCCAAAGCGGTGATTACCTTTGCTGAACCATTTTGTTGCGCCAGTGCCTCAAGCGTACTGATGTCAACAACAGGTTTATCTAATGCGAAAGCAAGTCCCTGAATCACACCACAAGCTATGCGTAAACCGGTAAAAGAACCGGGACCTGCACCAAACGCGAAACCATCTAAGTGCGATAAAGTTATTCCACCCTCACTCAGCATTTCATTTAACATGGGGAGAACTAACTCTGAATGTTTTTGCCCAGCGAGCACACTGCGACTCAATATTTCACCATCGAGCCATAACGCAAGAGAACAATATTCAGTAGAAGTATCCAGTGCAAAAATGTTCATTCAACTTAGCAATCGCTTGGGTAAATACAAAAAGGGATTATTTCTCTATTAACTTCCAACTGCTTAATTGAGAATAGACCGTACCCGTTTTCGTTGGCGTTGATTGTATTAACATCCACTCCTTGATATTCCAGTGAATCGGTGTCGTCAATTTAGGAAGTTGCTGACAAGTTGCATTTCTAATTAACGTTAAATGCGGAATATATGAGCGTTGTTCCAATTTGAATCCAGCCAACTGTAAATCATGATGCAGTTGACTAACTAATTTTATTAACTCAACAGGTGTATCGGTGATACCGGCATAAACAATTTTATTATGTTTCCAATATTCGATCGTATCAATGGTCAAACTGAAACAAGGTAGCTTAATTTGGCTTGCGATCTCCTGAACATAAGCGAGTTGCTTCGTCAAAATATTGCCAAGAAAAACCAGCGTTAAGTGCAATTTAAGCGAATTCGTTCGATAACCCCCACAAAGATGCTCAAGATTTCCCGTTAGTCGGCTCAATTGCGTTTTTACGTGTAAATCTGGCCAAATTGCAAAAAAAACCTTAATCGGTATTCTTTCCGATTGCAACTCAATCACGTGCTAATCAAGTTCATCAGTTTTAGCAATCAAGCAAACGACTTCTGCAACAATGCCCTCTCCACGACCGATAAAACCAAGCTTCTCGGCTGTTTTGGCTTTGATATTAATATCACTGGAAGGCATTTTTAGATCTTCAGCAATGTTAGCAATCATTGCAAGAATATAAGGGGCCATTTTAGGAGCCTGGGCGATAATGGTTGCATCGATATTGATGACATCATAGTGTTTCTGTTTGATTAATTGATGTACTTCACGGAGTAATAAGCGGCTATCGATATCTTTGTAACGATTATCTTTATCAGAAAAATGCTTACCAATATCTCCCAAAGCAGCAGCCCCAATCAATGCATCGCATAAGGCATGTAGTAGCACATCTGCATCCGAATGCCCTAACAAACCTTTTTCATAAGGAATCGTAACGCCACCAATGATGAGTTTTCTACCCTCTATCAGTTGATGCACATCAAAACCTTGTCCAATTCGTAGATTCTTCATTTCGCTTCCCTTTTTTGCAGAATCAGTTCTGCTAAGGCTAAATCTTGGGGATAAGTAACTTTAAAATTATACGCATCACTCAGTACGAGTTTAGGCTTCAACCCAAGTGCTTCGATTGCACTCGCATCATCGGTAATTTGATGGCTATCCACTTGACTTAAGGCGTCTTTCAGTAGATTAAAACGAAACATTTGGGGAGTTTGTGCTTGCCATAATCGTTCTCTTGACTCGGTCGATATAATGCGATGATCAGCATCTGCACGTTTTAGGGTATCTGCAACTGGAATTGCTAATAAACCACCAACCCCGTCAGAAGATAACTCATTGATCAATTGATCGAGCTGTGGCGCACTTAAACAAGGCCGCGCTGCATCATGAACCAGTACCCAATCATCTCTATTTACCATCCCACTTGATTGCATCGCGTTCAATCCATTAAGCACACTTTCAGCACGCGCATCCCCCCCGCAATACTCAACTACTAGTTTGTCTTGGAGCTCTGTCCAGTTGTAATTTACCCAAATATCGTCATCTGGCGCAAGAATCACAAAAACACGCGTAATTTTGGAACAATTGACTAGCGTATGTAACGCATGATAAATCATTGGTTTTTCAACCAAAGGAAGATATTGTTTAGGCAACTGGTGCCCCATTCTTGAACCAAAACCTGCTGCCGGAATCAACGCAAAAAATTGAGACATATGGTTTATTTAAATCGCTGAGTAGTTTTCACTAACCAATAATTATCGCACACCCTAGATAGCTATCCACGTTCGTTAGCAGAAAATTATTCAACGCTTCAACTTTCTGAGATTACGATTAATCACTTGAGCTTAATAATGAAAGATACCCCTGTATCTCCATTTGATTGAATAGATAACGTTCCATCATAGGCTTGCACGATGTCACGTACAATGGCAAGGCCAATTCCATGCCCTGGGATTGATTGATCTGCTCTAACCCCCCGCTCTAAAATTTTATCAACTTCTTCAGGTTGGATACCAGGCCCATCGTTTTCAATGCTGATAATCGTATGATTGCTTTCCTGTTTCGCTTTGATCGTAATAGCCCGATGACACCATTTATAAGCATTGTCAATGAGATTACCCAATAACTCCATCAAGTCTCCTTCATCCATTCTGAGACGAATATCAGGGCTAATCACATAACTCACGTTGGGATGTTTTTCTAAATGGGCTCGCTCAATGGTATGAATGAGCCTCTCGATGATAGGCCTTAATTCAAGATAACTCATCCTTGAAGAAACCCCAGCAGTGGAAGCTCGCTGTAATTGATAATGAACAATATTGTTCATTCGATCGAGTTGCTCACCGACGGTATCTATCAAAGTTTGTGAATCATGCTCTGTACTAATTGCTCCTTTTGCAATGGTAAGTGGCGTTTTAAGACTGTGCGCCAAATCTGCCAACGCATTACGATAGCGCTGCTGATGTTTACGTTCCCGATAAACAAAAGAATTAATATTATCCGTCAAACGTTTAAGTTCAATTGGATAATCCCCTTGAATTTTATCTTGCAAGCCTGCTTCAATTGCATTCAATTCCGCCGATACTTGCCGCATCGGTTTAAGTCCCCAACGTAATACCATCATCTGCGTAAGCAGCAGTACAATAGCCATCACAGCAAATAACCCCCATAGATCACTCCGATATCGATCAATTTGCTCTTCAAAAGAAGTGCTATCAAAAATGACATGGAAGGTAAATGGATAATGCCCACCACTTTCAGTTTCCCACGCTACACCGTAGCTATAAAGAAAATGGGGGACATGAGCCAGCATAATTGGTTCGAATACTTCATCACCTTCTGCAAGGTGTTTAGGTATAGGTAGTTCAATACTAAGCGATGATTTAGATTCCCAAATGACTCGATCTGATTGATCTGAAACATAAGCATAAATCCCTGAATTCAATTGCTCAAATTCAATTAATCCAGGCACTTCTGCAGGCATTTGAAACAATCCAGATTCGTTAACTTCGGCTTCCCCCATCAATAAATAGAGTTTACCTAACATTCTATCCTGCAAAGCTTTTTTACTACTATCATGAAACGCTTGTTCCAGAGTGACTGCTGTTCCTGCTAAAAATAAAATAAGAACTAGGGATGCACTAACAAGAACGCGTTGATTCAGTGAGGCCATTAGGAAGCGGCAATAAAACGATAACCTCTCCCTCGTAAGGTTTCAATCGGATTGAGTGAACCACCGGGATCAAGCTTGCGCCTTAGCCGTCCAACCATGACTTCCAAGACATTGCTATCATGATCATCATCATGCGGATAAAGGTAATCAGTCAATTCTTGCTTTGAAATCACTTCGCCCTGATGACGCATCAGATGCTCTAAAAGCCGATACTCGAAAGCAGTCAAATCAACCAATTGATCATTTAATTTTACAGTTTGCGCTTCCATATCGAGCAAGATAGCGCCACTTCTGATTTCTGTGTCTGGAACTGCCGTTGCACGCCTTAATAAAGCTTTGAGCCTGGCTAATAACTCCTCCATCTGAAATGGCTTGGTTAAATAATCATCCGCTCCCGTTTCTAGACCTTTAACTTTTTCTTGCCAGCTATTTCGTGCAGTTAAGATCAATATGGGTAATAAGCTACCCTGTTTCCGCAAGGCAGCAATAACCTCTAATCCGGATAGATCAGGCAAACCAATATCAATAATGGCAGCATCCAAAGGATATTCACTTGCAAAATATAAACCTTCTTCACCATTGCTGCATGTATCAACTACAAATCCCTGCGCTTCAAGCTGGAGTTGTATTTGTCTCTGTAATTTAATTTCATCTTCGATAATCAAAATACGCATGATAGGTTAGGCAATAGTAACAATTAAAAACCGAATGCTATTTTATTGGGATAAATCAACTTCACCATTTTTAGCATTAATGGTCACAATATGAACAGCCCCTTTATGATTGAGGATCTTAATCCGGTAGTGATCATCCGTTCGTTGCACAGAAAGTAAACGGCCATGGGTATAACGTTGGGCAATAGTGACGGCTTGCTGTTGCGATATTTCTATTTGTTCATCACTCAACTCACTCGCAAGCTTCATCTGGGCAAAACTTTCTCCTGATACCAAAGCCACCCATAACATCACAACCAATACCTTGCTTTGAAATTTCATCACACACCATGTAAATCAAGATAAATGTTCACTGATGGAATCATCAAACGTTAAGATACTTATCTCAATAGCCTAGCATAAAATTTCCATTTCCTGCATTGATCCCTAGATAAAAATTACCCGGAACGCCTTCATAGTAATAACCGCTATAGGCAGGGGTATAATAGGTATAAGGTTGGCTATAGTAATGGCGCTCAACATAGCGATAGTTATTGTAACGAGGTTTACCATAATAGCCATAACCGCCATAGCCACTATGACCATGTAAATGATGATCATGATGGTGATGTTTATGATGGTGGTGGTGACGATGATGACCTCTTCCTGCTTCAGCAGCGATGGGGACAATTAGCGCTACGCTCAGTAACGCGATCGTAACGAAACGAGTTATTTTAGCTCGATTAAATTGCGTGTTCATGTGATCTCTCCTCTAAAGTTTGTTCATTGAGCAGAATAATTTCTGCAATGAACATCACTCTACAGGGAGATACATGAACAAAAACTGAATCGTTTGATAAATGATGTGAATGAACAACTTCGCGTAAAACAGATTTACCGTCCAATAACAAGACGAGGGTCGCCGCTTCCTTTCTCAACTTCTTCCCATTGCTTCTTATAAGATTGCTCTAACTCCTGTCGATGTTTGCTTTCATCAGAATGCGATGAATTCTGTTTTTCTTCATTTTTTGCTTTTTGAAGGCTTTTACTTTTTTGATGCTGTTTCATTTCAGTATTTCTCATATTATTTTCACGATCGTGATCAAGATCAACTTTTCTGGTTTCAACGCTTTTTCTTACTGGTGATTCAGCATAAACATTTGTGAAAAACAAATGGATGAGAAAAAAAACTAAGGTTGTAATTACGAAATGCTTTTTCATGATTGAATTCCTTCTATTGATTGAAATGAGGTTAGAAATAAACACTTTGCAGTGTAAAACACACTTCACTCGATCAAATTGCGAATAAAAAGGAATTTTGCCAAACGTGCATCAAGATAACCGTTAGAAACGCCAATCTAACTGTAGCCCGACGATATTAACTTGTGCCGTATATTGCCCACTTAGACGATCTCCAGTTGCACTTTTACTATTTATTGCCGGATCTGGGATGAACAGATGCGCATAAGCGCCATGTAGGGTTAGATTGGACAATACACGATAACTAAAACCTGCCGTTAACCAATACCGATCATTATCAGGAATACGTGCAGGTCTAAAATCAGCATTGGGTACGGGTGTTTGGTCAAAAGCAAAACCTGTTCTAATCGTCCACTTCTGTACCTCAGGTGTATAACTCAACCCTAAAGCCAATCGCCAAGTGTCATTCCAGTTGAGTTGCTGTATAGAGTCCCCTTGGGGTGAAGCAAAATCAGTCCGTAATTCACGATTGAGACTCCAATTGGTCCACAGTGCATCACCCGTCAAATTCCACCGAGCACCGAGATATTGTGAAAAACCCAACATCACCTGGTCCGGCATAATAACGCGCGTCTGAGTATGCGTATCGATAAACTGCCCTCCCCGCGTTAGAATTAAGGCTTGATCAGGTACCGCATAATTTGCAGTGCCTTTAACTTCGTGTTCGACTCTCGATCGATAACTGATCCCAAGGCGGGTGGTTTGACTCGGTTCAAAGTAGAGCCCGAGATTAAAACCAAACCCGACACTATCTCCCTTTAAAGCTACCATTCCATCAGCTGATTGGGGTAATAATCCTCGGCTGCCGCAAGCGCCAAGACCAATTGCTTGCAAGCAAATTGCCCCGAAATCGACCGCATTGGATAATTTTGCTTGTAAATATTGAATATTTAGCCCTGCGCCCAGTGAAACTTTTTCAGTTAACTTTACCGCAAGTGAAGGATTAATGTTAATTGTAATCAACTCAGAAGTAATGGCTTGATAACGCCCTTTCCAATTGGAATGGTATTGATTTTCCATACCAAAAGGAGAATTAACACCTAACCCAAATGATACTTTTGATGTTAATGGCTGTATGTAGTAAACATTAGGAATCGGAATTAGATTTGCTGTATTGCCTCCCTCATTACCGCGCAATGGAAAACCACCCACTAAGGGATTTAATTGGGAACCCTCATCGTTAAATTTTGCTGATGGAACAATTAAATAACCGGCAGTCGTTAACAGTTTGCTCCGAACCTGAGTCATCGCACCAGGATTGAAATAAACCATACTTCCATCCCCAGTGTTAGTAGATGCTCCCGAAAAAGCACGTCCTAGCTCTAGTACACTTTGCTCCATAATGGCAAACCCTGCACCCATCACGGTATTAGTCCAGCAAATGCTGGTAAACACGAAACTTATAAAACTGTATCGAAAGAAATGATATCTAAAAGCCATCTATTTACTCATTTGTTGTCAAAATGACATCTGTACGCTACCGAGTTAATTAAATAGAACCCTTAACATATTATTTTTTACTTATCTAATAATTAGATGACATGATACTGCGGCACATTTGATGTTACGTCAATGAGTTATGCAATAATGGGTATATCTTCAAAAAAATTCATGATTGAATATTGTTTTATGCTTTGGTTTTAGCAGTTTTTATCACCATAATAATCATTATGACGTCACTGATACGCTATGCTAACTAAACCATAAGAATTGCTACTCACTTTGATCGATCAGAACCCTCCCACTCCTTTTGATAATCGGGCCCAAGAAATTCGAGCCGGGCAAATCAAGCTGCTTTTTCAGCAAACACCGAGTGCATTCTTAGCAACTTTACTTAATTCAGTTATTCTGGCATCGATTCTCTGGGGTAATGTTCCAAAAAATCAATTAATTAGCTGGATTATTACAGTTTATATTTTGACGTTAACCCGATACCTATTTGTCCGGTATTACCATCAAATAAAACCATCCAGTGCATATGCTATCGTTTGGGGACGGTTCTTCTTACTCGGTGTTTTTTTATCCGGTACATTGTGGGGCATTGCTGGAAAAATTTTCTTTATACAAGACAGCTTACTTCACCAGCTTTTTCTGATTTATCTACTCGGTGGAATGGTAGCGGGTGCAATGTCTACCTTATCTTCCTATCGCGGGGCTTTTCTCACTTTTTCGATTCCCGTTACACTTCCGGTCTGTTATGAAGCGTTCTCACTCGGAAGCGAATTCCACATTGCAATCGCTGCAACTTTTTTATTGTTCTTAATCATGCTTTGGGCAATTTCTCAGCGATTGCACTTGATGATTACCGACTCACTTCGATTACGTTTTGATAATGCAGATTTATTAGAGCATCTTCTGCAAGCAAAAAATGAGCAGCAAACGATTAATGAAGCATTACAAACCCAAATTCTAGAAAAAGAGCGAGCACAAAAAACACTGCAAAATATCAATGCACAACTTGAACAGCACGTGATGGAACGCACGCATGATCTCGTGCTAACAAACGATTCATTGCACCGAGAAAAAGAACTCTTCCGAGTCACACTCGCCAGTATTGGCGATGCCGTCATTACCACGGACGCAAAGGGAAATATCACTTACTTAAATCCGATTGCAGAATCACTAACCGGCTGGAACAATACAGAATCGATGGGCATTCCACTGCATAAAGTTTTTCAGACTGTCGATCAGGAAACCCAAGAATACTTAGTCAATACGCTTTTCAATCGTTTAGCAACTGCAACAACGATAAATAAAAGCCAAGAATGTTTATTGGTCCGCAAAGATCAGCAAGAATCAGTCGTCGATTATTCAGTTGCACCAATCCACAATGATGAGGGAAACGTTTATGGTATCGTCCTCACTTTCCGCGATGTTACCGAGCAGCGTAACTTGGCAAGAAAACTCGCGTACCAAGCCTCGCATGATCCTTTAACTGGATTACTCAATCGAGAAGCCTTTGAGAACAGGCTTAATAAAATTCTGGGTGCCGCCCGTGAAGACAATGTCCATGCGCTCCTTTATCTCGATTTAGATCAATTCAAGGTTGTCAATGACACCTGTGGACACAGTGCAGGTGATGAACTATTGCGTCACGTCACAACACTTTTACAAAGCCAACTAAGAGCGCGTGACACTCTTGCCCGACTTGGGGGCGATGAATTCGGCATCATTCTGGAGCACTGCTCAAAAAAAGACGCGATTAAAATTGCACAAACGCTTCGGGAGGCAATTCAGGATTACCGCTTCCACTGGCAAGATAAAAGCTTTACGATTGGTGCCAGCATTGGTTTATATCCGATCAACCGCAGTGGAGAAAGCCTTTCCACTGTGTTAAGTGCAGCCGATAGCGCTTGTTATGCAGCCAAAGAAACTGGACGTAACCGGGTTCATGTTTATCAAAGTGATGATCATTTGCTGCAAAAACGTACTGGAGAAATGCAATGGTTACCGCGCATCCAAAAGGCTATCATCGAGAACCGCCTATGCCTTTTTTTTCAACCGATTCTAGCCACGCATAGCGACCCAACAATTGAGAAGCACGGCGAAATCTTATTACGATTAAGAGATGAAGAAGGTAATTTGATTATGCCTGGTGCGTTCCTTCCCCCGGCTGAGCGATATGATCAAATGCTACTCATCGATCGCTGGGTCGTTGAAAAAGCCATGGTTTTCATTAAAGCCGAATTGCAACACAGCACCAGAGTCATATATGCAATCAATTTATCTGCTCAAGCTTTGTGTAGCGAAGATTTTCTTGACTTCATTGTGACTCAAATCAAAACTCATATTAATCACCCTGCAAGCCTCTGTTTTGAAATCACCGAGAATGTAGCACTCGCTGATCCCAAACACGTCAAGCAATTCATTGCTACTTTAAAAGAATTGGGTTGCTTATTCTCTTTAGATGATTTTGGCAGTGGTTTTTCATCATTTAGCTACTTAAAAGAAATTCCTATCGATTTTCTGAAAATCGACGGTCGCCTCATCAAAGATATGACCAGTGACCCTATCGATCTAACCATGGTGCAATCGATCCAAAATATCGGACACGTCATGGGTCTCAAAACCATTGCGGAATGGGTCGAAGATGAAGCCACCTTGCAATTGCTGCGTGATATGAATGTCGATTATGCACAAGGATTCTGGCTGGCTCGGCCACAGCAGTTGGATGAAATCAATTGACTTCAGCAAATTCTACTGATACATAATCATTCTTACAAAATTCGACTGGTGATAGATACTTTAAGTCTTTTTTGTTTTCTACGCGTTGGCGATAATCGTTTTATGACGTAGCTAAACGGCTACTGCTCCACACACGTGACAGTCTGGATCTTTGTTAATTTTTATAGTTCTTAACTGCATTGTTAAACCATCAAGCAGCAACAAGCGGCCTGAGAGCGTTGTACCGATATCAAGAAGTACCTTGATGGTTTCAGCAGCTTGAATGCTCCCTATTATACCGGCTAACGGTGCAAAAACGCCCATTACAGCACAATTGACATCACTGTCAGCGCTCAGCTCCGGAAATAAGCATTGATAACAAGGATTTTCCTGCTTGCGGTGATCAAAAACCGTTATTTGTCCATTAAATCCAGTAACAGCACCGGATATTAGCGGTTTTTTGTGGTGATAACACATTTGGCTGATAAGATTGCGTGTGATGAAGTTATCACTTGCATCGATGATGGCATCAACTTGAGAAATATATTCTTGCAACACATCCTCAGTGATTCGTTTTTTCAGCGAAATGATTTCAATCGTGGGATTGATTTGATAAAGCGTTCGCTCAGCAGAGCTTGTTTTAGCTTCTCCAACTGATTGCGTCGTATGTAGTATCTGCCTTTGCAAATTGGTTAGATCGACCAGATCGGGGTCACAGATAATAAGCTTATTGATTCCACTTGCTGCAAGATAAAGTGCTGCTGGGCACCCCAATCCGCCCAGCCCTACAATGAGTACGCACGATTTACTTAACTTTTCTTGCCCGTTAATATCGATCTGAGGGAGTAAGATATGCCGACTGTAACGAAGCAATTGGTCGTCATTCAATCACGTACCTTTCCAATCAAATAACTTGTATCGCAATTAACCCGCTGATTTAGCTGTTTTAGTATTTTTTCGTTTGATATTCCCATTACTATTTTTTAGGTAAGTAATCGCTTTAGCTAACAATGCGTCATCACTTGATCCAAACTCAGCTGGTGCCGTTTTTTTCTTAGCGCTATCGGTAGCTTTTTTTGATTTAGTTTTGTTACCAGCCGCCTCATTTTGTTTTTTAGGTTCTCCACCATTCGTATTATCATCACCACTTTCACTCTTGTTACTGCGTAAATGGCGACTTAGATCTGATTCACGAAGTTGGCGTGAGCTTTCTTCTGATTCATCGACAATATCCGGTGTAATACCCTTAGCCTGAATCGATTGCCCATTCGGCGTATAGTATCGTGCTGTCGTTAATTTGATTGCGGTATTATTCCCCAGCGGTAGAATCGTTTGCACAGAACCTTTACCAAAAGTTTGTGTTCCCATAACAATGGAACGTTTGTGATCTTGCAATGCCCCTGCAACAATTTCAGAAGCAGAAGCAGATCCTCCATTCACTAAAGTTACCATTGGCACAGTTTTAACCGCATCCGGTAACCCTGTTAGATAATCTTTGCCCGGTCCTCTTAAATAATACTCAGGATTAGCTAATAGCCGCATTTTTGCATCCGTAGTACGCCCTTCGGTATAGACTACCAAGGCATTAGCAGGTAAAAAAGCAGCTGACACCCCAACAGCACTATTTAATAACCCACCGGGATCATTGCGTAAATCAAGAACAAGGCCTTTCATCGGAATTTTACTTTCTTTAAATAACTTATCGATTGCCTTAGCTAAGTTTTCCCCGGTTTGCTCTTGGAACTGGGTAATTCTTACATACCCATAACCGGGTTCGATTAATTTTGATTTAACGCTTTCAATTTTGATGATAGCTCGAACTAATGTGAAAACCAAAGGCTCAGCTTCACCTTCTCGAGCAATCGTGATAGTAATCGAAGTATCTGGCTTACCGCGCATCCGCTTAATCGCCTCATTCAATGTCATTCCTTTTACGGCAGTATCATCCAGTTTAATGATTAAATCACCTGTTTTAATCCCTGCGCGAAAAGCTGGTGTATCTTCAATCGGTGAGATTACTTTAACCAGACCGTCTTCCATTGTCACCTGAATACCGAGTCCCCCAAATTCACCTTGTGTACCAATTTGTAATTCTTTATATTCTTCACTATCCAGATAGGCAGAGTGGGGATCAAGCCCAACAAGCATCCCATTAATCGCTTCAGTGATCAGTTTCTTATCATCAACTGGCTCAACATAATCGCTCTTGATGCGACCAAAAACTTGAGTAAACGCTCGTAATTCCTCGATTGGAAGAGCCGGAAGCTCGTCTTTTAGGGTTTTATCAGCGACTGCAGAAAAATTAAGGCTGATCATTACCCCCGCGATAATACCTAATACAACCAAGCTAACTTTATTAACAAGCTTATGCATTACTTCCTCACCTATCGACTATAATCATTAATCTCAAATTCATTCTATTTTGACCCAGGTCAGGGGATCAAATGGTTTACCCTGATGTCGTAATTCAAAGTATAACCCTGATTCACTTGATCCGCCGCTATTCCCTACAATTGCAATGGTATCCCCACCTTGTACTTTATCACCAACACGTCTATAAATTGCTTCATTATAACCATATAAACTCATGTAGCTACTACCATGATCAACAATCATTAAATTACCAAATCCTCTTAACCAATCAGCAAAAACCACTTGACCGCTCGCAATCGCCTTTACTTCGTTGCCATTTTTAGCGCGAATAAATAAGCCTCGCCATTTAATTCCTCCTTCTTGACGTGGACTATCGAATCGATTGACAAGTTCCCCTCGAACTGGTAAACGCAACTTACCTCTTAAGGAGGTAAAACTATAGCCACTCACAGTAGAATCTGGAGTTTTATTATTCAATAATGGAGCATTCGCTGATGTACTAGCTGTATCGCTATCACGCTTGGATTTAGCAAGGAATTGATTAATTTGTTCGACAAGTTTAGCAAGGCGTTGTTCATCAGCTTTCAGCTTACTCAATTCATGCTGCTGCAAGGAAATTTTTTCTGAAAGATTTGCTAAAACTGTTGCACGTTTGGCTTTCTCTTGATCTAAAATTTTCTTTTGCTGAGTTTGCTCAGCCTGTACTTTAGCAATTTCATCTTGTTTTACTCGACTTTCGCTTTTTAACATCTCGATATCATGCAAATATTGTTGTAAATGCACGATACTTTCAACACGCGCTTGCTTTAAATATCGATAGTAATAAAGATTCCGCGCAATATGATTCGGATCTTGTAGATTTAACAGTAAATGGAAATTGCTGGATCGATTATTAATATATTGATGATACAGTAAAGAACCGAGTTGATCGGTTTGTTGATTAAGTTCTTCTTCAAGTTGGCGGGTTTGATGCATGAGCTCATTTAAGCGATTATTTGCATCAGTTTGTTGCTTTGCAAGCTTCACGAGTACGCTATTAATTTCACTAATTGCACGTTCTGATTCTTGTAGCGCATCGGTAGCCTCAACTTTATGCACTTCTTTCGCTGCCAGTTCATCTTGAAGTACTTTTATTCGATTTTGTAACGCTAATAAATCCTCTTTACTCGGTTGCGGTGCTGCATCAGCATACGTAAAAAGAAAAAAGGGTTGGTAGGCAATCGCCAATACTATCATTAGCGGAATTGCCTTGAAGAACCAGCATCTCAAGGCAATTCCAACACGATGAGCTTGTTCCATTTCAGGGATTGGAACTTAATCAACTATTCTTGTGAACTTTACCTTGATTCGCGACAGCAAGCATTGCCTCTTCAATCTCAGCCTGATTACCCAAATAGTAATTATTGATTGGCTTTAATTGTTTATCTAGTTCGTAAACTAATGGAATGCCTGTCGGAATGTTATAGTCGATAATCGCTTCATCAGAAACATTATCCAAATATTTTATGAGGGCTCTGAGTGAGTTGCCATGCGCTGCGATAATCACACTCCGTCCCGCTTGCAAATCAGGAATGATGGTTTGATTCCAGAATGGTAAGAATCGAGTAACCGTACTCTTTAAACTCTCTGCTAACGGGATTTCTTCTTTGGTGAGCTTACTGTAACGAGGATCAAAACCAGGGTACCGCTCATCATCGATCGTTAAAACAGGGGGCAGTACATCATAGCCTCGCCGCCAAATAAGCACTTGTTCATCACCATAACGTGCAGCCGTTTCAGCTTTATTTAACCCTTGAAGTGCACCATAGTGCCGTTCGTTCAATCTCCAAGAGTGCGTAATGGGAATCCACATTTGGTCCATCTCATCCAACACAATCCATAATGTTCGGATCGCACGTTTAAGCACAGAAGTATAGGCAACATCAAAAGCAAATCCATTTTGACGCAATATCTTTCCTGCCGCTTTCGCTTCTTCTTGACCTCTTGTCGTTAAATCGACATCTGTCCAACCTGTAAAACGATTTTCATTATTCCAAGTACTTTCTCCATGACGCAGGAGAACAAGTTTAATCATGTCAATATCTTAAGAGTGGGTAATTTCTAAGGAGCAATTCAATAATCGGTAATTCTATTACATTTGACCTAAAAACGCAGCAAAGATAGGCATAGAATTCATCGCTTTTCTCCGATTATCCTCGAGTTTTTTTGGATTCAGGATCAAGATATAAGTAGATGACGGGGGTAATAATCAAAGTAATCAATTGAGAAAAAAGTAATCCGCCAACAACCGTTAGACCTAGCGGTTGACGTAATTCGGCACCTGCACCAAAACCGATCGCAATCGGTAACGCGCCCATTAATGCTGCTAGTGTCGTCATCATAATCGGACGAAAGCGAAGCAGGCAAGCTGTTCGAATCGCTTGGTGAGGAACCATGTTCAATCTGCGCTGCGCATCTAAAGCAAAATCGATCATCATAATTGCGTTCTTTTTGACAATCCCAATCAACAAAAGAATTCCAATCATAGCAATCACCGATAACTCCATATCGAGTAGCCACAAGATACCTAACGCCCCAACTGCAGCAGAAGGTAATCCCGAAAGGATAGTGAGCGGATGGATAAAACTTTCATATAACACACCTAATAAAACATAAATCACCAATAAAGCAGCCAAGATAAGTACTAATTGGCTCACTTGGGTCGATTGGAAAGCCGCTGCATCACCCGCAAAATTCGTTAACACCGATGAAGATAATTGAATCTCACGCTCAAATTGCTTAATTAATTGCGTTGCATCCCCAAGTGCCGATCCTGCTGAAAGATTAAACGATAGGGTAATTGATTCGAGCTGATTTACATGATTAACACTCAAAGGACCTATTTCTCGATTCACTTTAGCAATACTCGATAAAGGAACTAAGCTCCCAGTCTGTGAGCGTAAGTGTAGATTATTTAATGCCTTCTCATTATCCCGGAAAGCATCAGCTACTTCCAAAATAACCCGATAGCTATCACTGGATGTATAAATGGTTGAAACTTGTCTTTCCCCAAAAGCGCTGTATAAAGCAGTACGAATTGAAGCCATATCAATTCCCAATTGATTCGCTTTATCTCGATCAATCTCCAGTCGCGCCTGTAATCCTCTGAGTTTAAGATCATTCGTTACATCGCGGAATACTGGATGTTTGCGCATTTGATCCGTCATCAGGGTTGCTGCGGTCTGCAATTCTTCACTATGAATGCTGCGCATCACATATTGGTATCGACTTTTACTCGGCATACTCCCTAACCTTAAATGCTGTGTCGGGGTCATAAAAACATTTACGCCTGGAATCGATTGAGTTTCAGCGCGCAGAATCTGAACAACCTCTGTCATCGAAGGACGTTCACTACGAGGGATTAATCCTACAAACATACGCGCATTGTTCGCAGCACCTTCCGTAAATGCAACACTGTTATCGATCAACGGATTCGATCGAATCTTTTCCATAGTTTGTCGAACCAATTCCACCATCGCCGGAAAAGAAATATCCTCAGCAGCTTCGATTACGATCATGATTCGACCGGTGTCTTCTTCAGGAAAGAACCCTTTAGGTAGCACGCTAAAAAGAACGACAGTAACTATTAAAGTACTGATAGCAATTAATAGTACGATCCGACGATGGGTTAAGGCCCAGTCTAATAGATATTCATACGCTGTCAGAAGCCGTTCAAACCCTGATTCAAACCATTGAGTCAATACCAATACCTTCGTTGAAGATTTGTGTTGTATCAAGTACCGACTTGCTAACATTGGCACCAATGTCAATGAAACAATTGCTGACACCAATACGGCTATACTTACTACCGCAGCAAACTCATGAAATAACATGCCGATTACGCCCGGCATAAAAAATATGGGAATAAAAACAGCAACTAGCGAAACCGAAATCGATAAAATAGTAAATGTGATTTCTTTTGAGCCCAGTAATGCAGCCCTTATTGGGGACAAACCTTTTTCGATATACCGAACAATATTTTCCAGAACTACGATCGCATCATCAACGACTAACCCCACTGCGAGTGTAATCGCGAGTAATGAAATATTATCGAGCGTATAACCCAAAACACGCATCAAGGCAATTGTGCATAATATTGAAATGGGTAGTGATAAAGC
>SSFW01000165.1 GCA_008015595.1 Nitrosomonas sp.
ACCAGGTCCAATTTCTACCAATCGGTCACTACTTATTGGGTTGATGACATGAATAATCGCTGCAATGAGGTGATTATCGATCAGAAAATTCTGACCAAATCGCTTACGAGGATGATGGAACACAGCGCGTAACGCTCATAAAAATACTCGATCAAATAAATTAGGTTATTGTTTGGAAACGAACCGCTTTCTCGGCCAGCGTGGATGCCATCATGATCGCTTGATGGAAACTACCGATATCAGCCTGACCTGTTCCAGCTAAATCAAGTGCAGTCCCATGATCTACCGATGTTCGAATCAGTGAAAGCCCCAATGTGACATTCACACCACTTCCAAAACTGGCATATTTAAGCACGGGCAAGCCTTGATCATGATACATCGCCAACACACAATCATAGCCTTGCAATTTTACGGGATTAAATAAGGTATCTGCTGGCAGAGGGCCGATCAGATTCATTCCTTCAGCGCGCAACTTCGTTAATAGTGGAATGATGATTTCAATTTCTTCACGGCCAAGGTGGCCTGATTCTCCCGCATGCGGATTCAGTCCTGCGACAGCAATGCAAGGATGCTCAATCCAGAAACGGGTTCTAAGATCACGATCAATAATCCGTAATCGCTGTTCTAGCGCACTAGCCGTGATTGCATCGGCTACTGCGTTCAGCGGCAAATGCGTCGTAGCCAGCGCAACCCGCATCCCTCCCCCGACCAGCATCATAACCACTTGACTTTGTGTTAGGTCAGCTAGAAACTCAGTATGCCCCGTAAAGGGAATTCCAGCTTCATTAATCACGCCTTTATGAACTGGTGCGGTGACCATGGCATGGAATTGCTGCAACTGACAACCGCTAACCGCAATTTTAAGGGTTTCCAACACATAATCTGCATTCGCAGGGTCAAGCACACCAGGATCAACCGGATGCCGCACTGATACCGGGTAAATTTCTAAAGTCCCGGCTTGCTGAGGTTTCCACTCTGACGCAATATAAGGTGCAAAAGTTAATGAACACCCCAATCGGTGCGCACGCTGTTCCAACATTTCACGGTCTGCAATCACGACCACTCGATAGGGAAACGAATGCTGCTGAGCCCACTGTATACATAAATCAGGGCCAATACCGGCAGGTTCTCCTGCTGTCAGCGCTAACGTTAACATTGACTGCAATTAACTATCTTCTGTGCGATACTCAACATAGGTTTGATCTCGTAATTGCTGTAACCATTCTTGCATGATCATATCTGCCTTACGATTACGAATAGCTTGACGGGCAGAATGACGATGACGATCTAAACTCACATCCTGGGTGCGGCGCTCCATCACCTGGATTAAGTGCCAACCAAACTGAGTTTGAACCGGTTGACTCATCTGGCCGGGCATCAATGCCTCCATCGCTCTCTCAAATTCAGCAACAGTATCGCCCGGCGATAGCCAACCTAAATCACCACCATTGTTAGCACTTGCATCTTCCGACATGCCTTTAGCGGTTTCAGCAAAATCAGCGCCTTTTGCAATGCGTTCTCTAATTTGTGCAATTACTCGATGCGCATCATCTTCTGAAGTCAATTCATTGATTTTAATTAAGATATGTCGTGCATGCGTTTGATTGACCATCACAACCGGTGTTTCTTGAGGCCTACGCCCGAGAAGTTTCAAAATATGAAACCCGATAGGGCTACGGATGACCGGCGTCAGATCCCCGGGTTGCATTTTGATCAAAATATCAGAAAACATCGGCCCCATCTGGGTGATAGGTCGCCAATCGACTTCTCCACCTTGCAAGGCATTCGGTGCATCAGATAATTCTGCGGATATTTGGGCAAAATCCACTCCCTCCTGTAAGCGCTTCAATGCATTCTCTGCTTTCTGTTGCCGTGCTTCGATTTGCGCCGAGTCCATTTGTTCCAATATCTGAACTAGGATATGTGCGACACGATACTCATCGTTGCCAATCGCAGAAGTTTCTTGTGTCCGTAAAAAATTATCGATTTCCCCTTCGGTCACAGTGACTCGATTATTCACTTCGCGTTCTTTGAGGCGAGAAATCAGCAATTCGTTTTGAATTTCTTCACGGAACTCGGGGAGTATCATGCCATCTTGTTGCAGAGCAGAATAAAACTCATCCATGGATAGATTATTTTCTTTAGCAATCTTACGAATCGTCTGATCGAGCTCGGTATCGGTGACAGCAATCCCGACCTCCTTGGCGCGTTGCAATTGTGCTCGATTCATGATGGTGCGCTCTAATAACTGTTTTTCGATAATATCAAACGGAGGCAACTGAACACCCTGCTTCTGAAGCTGTTTGACTGTCGTACGGATGACTTCATCAAGTTCATTGCGCGTAATGACCTCTTCATTGACAATGGCAACGATATGATCAATCGATTGTACCGATCGTGTAACCGACAAGCTCGTTAATACTGGCTCTTCTTGTGCAGCAATGTCATGGCTCATCAAAAAAGAAGTAAAAACAATACTGATAGTTAAGCTGACAAGTACAAAAAATAGTTTTTTCATTAAATCATTCAACAACATATTGATTGACTCCTATACCAATCTGATTTATTGATGACTTGTCCGGGTATAGCCCGGCACTCCTTGCCGCAATGCCGCAAGTGGATTAGTCCCGATCCGCATCAATCCATTCAATTCAAGTTGCACGAAGAAAGTCGTCGATTCCCGTTGTGTCGCAGTAATAAATCGATTCATTACAAAACGCAGTGACCAACAGCACGCGTTGTATTCTATCCCAACTAATCCCGCCAATAATTTATCATCCTTCAACGAGTAATTAGCGCTCACCATTGCTTGCCAGTTCTTAAAGATTGGCCATTGTGTCGATGCATCGATTTGTTCAAAACCGGCACCAGGCACCGGAAGGAAATTATTCCCCCGCTCGATCCCTGGGATACCCCGTGTGAAACGATAACCAACATTCAGCACTTTACCAGGTGCAGGGTGATAACTGATACCCGTTCGAATTTTTTCAGTGCGTAATTCACTTTGATCTAACTGAATACTACTATCCGTCGTGATAACCGGGGTAATACGCCCCGAAATCGCCGCAATAAAATCTGATTTATCACTGGTAATTTGTGAATTGGACAATACGACATCCCGTTCAGTAAAGCGAATTCGTTGTCCGGCCGCAATACGCACTCGCTCATTTCCCGTTGATTGTTCAATCAAACGAGAGGTCAGCGCAAAGGTAACCTCATTGGCATCATTGATACGGTCATGGCCACTAAAACGGTTTTCTGTAAAGATTTGCGCAAAACTAAAATCCATCTCGGCTGAATCAAAATTGGGCAATCGACTCTGGTTACGATACGGGATATAAAGATAATAAAGACGCGGCTCAAGGGTTTGAACAAAATTAGTTCGACCAAATTTAGTATCACGCTCGAACACGACACCGCTATCCAAACTAAAAATAGGGAGTACCCGTTGCGGATTGGTATCAGTCACATTGACATCCTTTAAGGAATCACCTAATTCATACCGAGTAAAATGAACACCCATCTTAGGTTTAATATAACCATACGATGTTTGTAAGGGAACGCTGATACTCGGAAACATCACCATACGGTGTCCACTCTGCGATTCTGGAACTTGCTGCGAGTCAGGTCGATAAAAATGCGTATATACCCCGGTAAAATCGAGATCAGTCCCAAATACATTGCGTTTCGACATATTCAATGTCATTTGCGGTAAACGCTTATAAGGTGAAATAATCGGTGCGCGCGGATCTTGAATCGTTTGGAAACCTTGAACCATGGCATTGAAATTGATTACGCCATCGTGCCCTAATGAACCAACATACGATAACCCAGCTTGTTGGGCCAAGTTTGCTCGCGATGTAAACGCTACGGAAGTTGCTAAATCTCGAAAATACTCACGATCCGAAATTTGATTATAGTTAATATTGCCAGTCCAACCACCTCCTAAATGCTGCATATGCTCAAAAGCGAGACCATAACGCGTTTTTCCAGTCTCCAAATCATTCGGTAAAATATCAAAATTGAGTTGACCGCCATGACTCTGACCCATATAGCGAAATTCAGTATTTAACATTGCGCCCCGTCGGCTCATATTACGAGATGTAAACGTTGCGTCGATATTGGGTGCAATGTTCCAGTAAAACGGAATCGATACTTCGACACCACTGCGAATCGTATTACCAAAAACCGGCGCCAATAGTCCTGTTTTACGCTGCCCACTATAGGAAAAATTCATCCAGGGCAAATAAAGAATGGGAACATCTTTAAACCGAACTGTCACATCCCGAGCAGTTCCAACTTGCTTTTTGTTATCAATTTCTAAATCTTCAGCCCGAACATACCAATCATCGTTGCCAATGGGGCAGGTTGTGTAATTACCTTTTTTCAGTCGATATTGATCGTCTCCTTCAAATAAAAATAATTGCCCGGCACCGCGTCCACCGCCATCTTTAAGAATATATTGAGGAAGACTTAATTCACCGGTTTTAGTATCCAGAAATAACTTAAGGTTACTTCCTTCGAGAATATCCCGATCCCGTTCAAAACGGACTTTACCTTTAACTTCGACTTCCTGAGTTCCCCGATAATACTTTATCCGATCTGCAGCAATGAACTGATCGCCTTGTAAAATCTGCGCCTTGCCAATGGCTTCCATATGCCGTTCAGCAAAACCCTCGATACGATCCGCTTCAACATGGATGGGTAATTCTTTCATCTCCTTTTTTAAATTGATTTGCTGCGCAACCGCATGATCTACGCTAAACACTGATAGACTTAGCAGCAATATAAAAACGATGAATTGAAACAAAGGAATATTCATTAATGCGATACCGAAGCCATTTCAAAGCAAATTTGCAATGGCAGCAAGCTTAAGGTAGATAACACTCATTATTGGACAACTTTATTCGCGATTACTCAAAACCGCTATTTTAACTGACAATCATTTTCATGTCTGATCTTGCAGCTATTTTTTCTGCACAAGGTGTTCTTGCCAACGCGATTCCTAATTATCGAGCCAGAATTCAACAATTAGAAATGGCGCAAGCCATAGCCAAAACGATTCAGCACCAACAAATCTTGGTCGCTGAAGCAGGCACTGGTACCGGAAAAACCTTCGCTTATCTTGTGCCTGCTTTGTTATTCGGTGGAAAAGTTATTATCTCGACAGGAACCAAGACGTTACAAGATCAACTCTATGACCGCGATATCCCGACGATACGCGCAGCACTTAAAGTTCCGGTTACCGTTGCTTTACTCAAAGGCCGCGCCAACTATGTCTGTCATTATCGCCTTGAACAGACCCTCGAATCCGATCAATATAAGCTAACCACACGCGAAGATATCATCCACCTTGGCCTCATCGAACGTTTCGCCCAGAATCACCAAACCGGCGATAAAAGCAGCTTAAGTAAAGTTCCTGAAAATGCGAGCATTTGGCAACATGTCACATCGACCCGTGATAATTGTTTAGGTTCTGATTGTCCTCATTTCAAACAATGCTTCGTAATGGAAGCACGCAAAAAAGCATTATCGTCTGAAGTCATTGTCGTCAATCATCATTTATTCTTTGCAGACTTGATGTTGCGTGACGAAGGACTCTCTGAATTGCTTCCAACCTGCAATACCGTTATTTTCGATGAAGCGCATCAATTACCGGAAATTGCTAGCCTCTTTTTTGGAGAATCAGTGAGCACGAGTCAGTTATTAGAGTTGGCACGTGACAGTGAAATGGAAACCAGACTCGCTGCTCCAGACTATAAACCGTTACTCGATTGTATCGAAGCATTCGAAAAAACAACGCGCGATTTACGCTTAACCATCGAGCAAGATAATGCCCGTTTATCGCTCAATCACGCGTTACGCTCCAACCTTTTCAGCACTGCACTTGCGCTACTTCAACAACGACTGACTGAATTAGTCAATCTACTAGAAGATCAAGCCGTTCGGTCTCCAGGGTTAGAACAATGCTGGAAACGAGCTACAATCATTCACAGTAGCCTCAACCGTTGGCAAGATCAGCTCGAACAAGAAGGCTATGTACGCTGGGTTGAAACCTTCAACCAAGCACTCCATCTCAATGCCACGCCGCTTTCTATCGCAGAAACATTTAGCAAGCAGCTCAGTGTTCCACCACGCGCTTGGATATTCACTTCGGCCACACTTGCCGTCAAAGATGATTTTTCTCATTACCAACAAGCAATGGGTTTAGCACAAGCGCAATCGATTCGCTGGGAAAGTCCTTACAATTTTGCGCATCAAGCATTACTCTACGTGCCAACCGGCTTGCCCAACCCTAACCATCAACACTTCACGGCTGCACTTATCGAAGCGATCCTGCCTGTGCTAAAAGCAAGCCAAGGTCGTGCTTTCATATTATGTACTAGCTTACGTGCCATGCATGAGATCCATGCCTTATTACAAACGCAATTCGAACAGCACCAGTTAGCTTATCCAATTCTGCTTCAGGGGCAAGGATCGCGATCAACCATGCTAGAGCGCTTCCGTGAATTAGGCAATGCGATACTCATCGGCAGCCAGTCTTTTTGGGAAGGCATTGATGTGAAAGGTGAGGCACTATCAGTCGTAATCATCGATAAATTACCATTTGCTTCCCCTGACGATCCGGTATTATCGGCACGCATCGATCAGCTTACCAAAGAAGGACACAACGCCTTCATAGAGTATCAATTACCCCGCGCTATCATCAACCTTAAACAAGGTGCTGGACGACTGATTCGTGATGAACACGATCGTGGTGTACTAATGATTTGCGATCCTCGTCTGATCACCCACGCTTACGGTAAACGCATCTGGCAAAGCCTACCTCCGATGAAACGTACACGGAATTTCCTCGATGTCCAGGAATTCTTTAGTTCAAAGCCGATTCAGCCCATCAATTCTTAATTCAATTATTAAAAATTCTCTTTTATTCCCCTATTGAATTTAGGGCCATTAAGGTTCACACTGCGTAGCGGGGCAACCCAAACCAACTCCTCAATTCATAAGGGAAATTATAATGAACAAAAATATTAAAACGATGTTATTTGGCTTCGTCAGTTTGCTTCTCCTGTGTTGTGGATCGCTCGTTATTGCCGCTGAGCCGGCTTCGAGCGTCAATGAAGCGCGGCTTGTCGCGCAATATAATTATACGATTCACATTCTTGCCATGTTATTGGTTGGGTTTGGTTTTTTGATGGTATTCGTGCGCCGCTATGGGTTTGGTGCCACAACCGGAACTTATTTAGTAGTCGCTACCGGATTACCGCTTTATATGTTGCTGCGCGCCAATGGTATCTTTGGCCACGAATTAAATCCACATTCAGTGGATGCTATCCTATATTCTGAATTTGCAGTGGCTACTGCGCTCATCGCCATGGGTGCTGTGCTAGGTCGCTTACGGGTATTTCAATATGCACTGTTAGCATTATTGATCGTACCTGCTTACCTCCTCAACGAATGGTTGGTATTGGACAATGCATCCGGTTTGACTGAAGGATTTCAGGATTCTGCTGGATCCATCGTAATCCATGCGTTTGGCGCATATTTCGGACTTGCCATGTCGCTCGTGCTAACCACTGCGCAGCAACGCAATGAACCAATCGTTTCCGATGCCACTTCCGATCGCTTTGCCATGCTGGGCTCCATGGTGTTATGGTTATTCTGGCCAAGCTTCGCAACGGCGATCGTGCCATTTGAAGACATGCCTCAAACGGTAGTCAACACTTTACTTGCGCTCAGTGGTGCAACCCTTGCTACGTATTTCTTGAGCACTCATTTCCATAAAGGCAAAACCTCAATGGTCGATATGGCCAACGCAGCTTTGGCTGGCGGAGTTGCGATTGGCTCGACCTGTAATGTTGTGGGTCCAACTGGGGCATTCATGATCGGTTTGCTCGCTGGCGCGCTATCAGTCATTGGCTATGTTTTCATTCAGCCGTGGCTCGAATCCAAACTTAAATTAATTGATACCTGTGGTGTTCATAATTTACATGGAATGCCCGGTTTACTCGGTGGTCTGAGTGCAATTGTCGTTGTTCCTGGTATTGCGGTTGTGCAATTGACAGGCATCGGCATCACACTCGCCATTGCTATTACCGGCGGTCTTATTGCTGGAGCAATCATTAAAGCAACGGGCACGACTGAGCAAGCCTATGAAGATAGCCATGAATTTACCCATCTAGAAGGACCGGAAAGCGAAACGCGTGTCGAGCAACTGGCACTCGATGCTAAGAAAGGGGTAGATGATCTTAAACGCGAGGTTAGTAATCGAGCAGCTGCTTCTCAACCGCGATTCTAATAGAAAATCACTATAACACTCTCGTGATCAGTTAATACTGTCATCGCCAAGCTAGATTGTGCGCACACGGTTAGCTTGGTTGAGCGTGTTGACAATTAACCCGAGGGCTCTAGACTAGCAGACAAGATCTGTTAGTCTAGAAAGATGTTAAGAAATAGTAAGTTAAGTGATTATTCTGTTAAAAAAATAATTCAATGCTTTAGCATTGATATACCTGCTAGCAAAGGAGCTCTGCTGCTAGGGAAAAATCGCAACACAATTAATCGTTGGTATGGCATATTCAGGCAAGTAATATATCGCCATCAGACTGCCCTTAAAGACAAGTTGTTAGGTAGAGTAGAAGTTGATGAAAGCTACTTTGG
>SSFW01000081.1 GCA_008015595.1 Nitrosomonas sp.
CTCTAGTGTGCCGGAATGGCCTGTCTGCTGCCCATAATGCTGCCGATGCAAAGAATCGATCTGCGCACTGATTCTTCCTACCGCGTGATTATCTTTATAAGCTACCCAGGCTTGCCATTCAGCGTGTTCGAAGAAAGGATTAAATCTAGAGTAATGAAATCGTCTTTCTAATCGAAGGGGTGGGACCCAGTTCGGATCATCTTTATAAACTAACCAGGGTACCTCAATGAAATGTCCCATCCGCTGATAAGTATCAACGGGACGAACAACGATCTCACTCATCAATTCAATTATCAGATAAAAAAACTTTGATGATCAATCTAAAAGACTAAGTTACAGTGATAACTCAGCTTAGATTCTAATAAACGCCGCAAGCAATGCATGCAAAGAGTAATCGTTTACTACCGCTTAAATTGGTTGCTATAGGCGAGCAAAGCAGATACTAGTTTATGAAATGTCTCGATATCTTGGGCTGATTGATTAAGTTCTGATGGCTGATCCGATACAGATTTTACATTGACATTACGGTGACTTTGGCCATTGGTACGGCAGAAATCAAAAAAATTATTCCAAGCTGCATTGTATTCACGTAACTGCTTCTGGGGTAGGAATCCTCTCAAATTTTCAAATGCATCACGCATCACTGGGAAGCTTTCTTGAAGGTGTTCAGCGAGATCTTCAGGCCATCGGGTAGCTTGGGGATATAAGCCAGCTAATTCTGTTAGGAATGTGCTATCAAAATATTCAACCGCATCTATCCGTCGCCTACGATTGACAAACTCAATACCAAGTGAGAATAAAAGAAGCCCAGCTAATAGAACAAATGGCCAAAGTGGTACTTCTTCAAAGTATTTAATGATTTGATCAAGTGAATTTTCCAAAATGTCCTCGATTCTATTCTTAAAAATAGGTTATAAACAAAATAAGACGTAATATTTTACTGGCTCAATTTTTATATTGAGGGAGTATTAAATATCGATTTTGCTTGATATTGCCATAGGATATAGCGAGTAGCAATATGTTTTAAAGCAGATAGCGTAGAAAGCAGTTTTGATTTTGTAGGATGATACGGTGCATGTTTTTTATCCATTGGTTTATAAAAATATTCTGTCCAAATTATCTGAAGTAAGCTAATTTACTACTATTTTAAATACTATTTAGAATCAAAATAGCATGAACCCAATTATGCAGGTTAAAATAACCAGATTTTTAACCTTTTTAACATTAAAGAAACAAAAGCTTTAAAAGAAGCAGTGCATAGGGATTGATTTGAATTCAATGGATGTAATCAAAGTATACAAATGATTTCTTTAGAAAAATCGTGAAAAAAAAAACAACTGAAACATTACTCGTTGAGCCGGAAAGCTTTGAAGCTGCATCCGCTGAATTAGAAAGTATCGTGATAAAGATGGAGAGTGGTCAAATGACGCTGGAAGCATCGTTAGCAGCTTATAAACGAGGAATGGAGCTATTGCAGTATTGCCAAAAAGCCTTGCAAAATGCACAGCAACAAATTCGTGTCCTCGAAGACGGTAATTTACGTGATTTTACTGAAACGGAAAGTATCAATGAGCGTTAGTTTTCAGGAGTGGGTTAAAAATTGCCAGCATCAATTAGAACTATTTTTAGAAGAGCGGCTTCCGAACGATAGAACAGCGCCAGAGCGTTTACATGATGCGATGCGTTATGCTGTGTTGGGGGGGGGTAAGCGTGTTCGACCATTGCTAGCTTTTGCGGCAGGTGAGCTCGGTGGCGCAGATATTTCTCGTGTCAGGGTCGTTGCAGCGGCTGTTGAATTGATCCATGCGTATTCTCTCGTGCATGATGATTTACCTTGCATGGATGATGATGTTTTACGTCGGGGTAAACCGACTTGCCATATTCAATATGATGAAGCAACCGCACTTTTAGTGGGCGATAGTCTGCAAAGTCTCGCTTTTCAGCTGGTGGCAGAATACCCTGTCACTGATAATCCTACCGATCAATTAGAAATGATCAAGCAATTGGCTCAAGCATCAGGATCGAGAGGTATGGCTGGTGGACAGGCCATTGATTTAGCGAGTGTCGGAAAATCTATTACCTTGCCAGAACTTGAATCGATGCATATCCATAAAACCGGGGCATTAATTCGAGCGGCTGTGATGCTCGGAGCGCATTGCGGTAATCAACTTTCTTCACACGATTTAAGTCGATTAGATCATTTTGCAAAATGTATTGGCTTGGCCTTTCAAGTGGTAGATGATATTCTCGATTCAGAAGCAACGACGGCAACGCTGGGTAAAACAGCTGGAAAGGACGCTCAACAAAATAAACCGACTTATGTCAGTATCTTGGGTGTTAAGCAAGCTCGTGAATTGGCTGAATCGTTACAACAAGATGCATACAAAGCACTCAGCGAGATAAAATCAACCCAGCGTTTGCTACAAGTAACTGATTTCATCATTCAACGTCACTTTTAGTTTTGACAATCTTACCTTCTTAATTTTTGAAAATAATTTTATTCTGTGTTGAATGTATCCATTACTAGATCGTATTAATAGCCCTATAGAACTAAGAAAGTTAGATCGAAAGCAGCTTCCGCAGCTCGCGGATGAATTGCGCCAATTTCTAATTGAGTCGGTTGCCAGTACAGGAGGACACTTGTCTTCTAATCTTGGCACAATCGAACTGACTATCGCACTACATTATATATTTAACGCACCCTATGATCGCGTGGTTTGGGATGTTGGTCATCAAACTTATGCGCATAAAGTTCTTACCGGTCGTCGTGCTGGGATGGCCAAGTTAAGGATGAAAGGAGGTGTCGCTGGTTTTCCTCGTCGTGACGAGAGCGAATATGATGCATTTGGGACGGCCCATTCGAGTACGTCGATTAGCGCTGCGCTTGGCATGGCTGTTGCTTCTCAACTGGATGATGCGACTAGACGAGCCATTGCCATCATCGGGGATGGTGCCATGAGTGCAGGCATGGCTTTTGAAGCGCTCAATAATGCGGGTGTGATGGATGCGAATTTACTTGTGATACTGAACGACAACGATATGTCTATCTCGCCTCCTGTAGGCGCACTCAATAATTATTTGGCTAAATTGATGTCTGGACGATTTTATGCCACGGCACGCCGAGCGGGTGAGAAAGTATTAGGGGTGGTACCACCGGTTTTAGAGCTCGCGAGACGCGCTGAGGAACATGTGAAAGGAATGATGACGCCAGGTACTTTATTTGAAGAGTTTGGCTTCAACTATATTGGGCCGATCGATGGACACGATCTCGATGTTTTATTGACGACATTGAGCAATATCAAGCATCTCGATGGCCCACAATTCTTACATGTCGTCACGCGCAAAGGTGCAGGTTATAAGCTTGCCGAAGAAGATCCTATTTTATATCATGGGGTTGGAAAGTTTGATCCTCATAAGGGTATTATTGCCAAAGCCGCAAGCAAACCAACCTATACTCAAGTATTTGGAGATTGGCTATGTGATATGGCTGCACTGGATACGCGTTTAATTGGTGTTACCCCCGCAATGCGCGAGGGGTCCGGTTTAGTCAAATTTTCTCAAGAATACCCTAATCGCTATTTTGATGTCGGTATTGCAGAACAGCATGCAGTTACCTTTGCAGCCGGCGCAGCTTGTGATGGATTGAAACCCGTGGTAGCGATTTACTCGACCTTCCTACAGCGCGCCTATGATCAACTGATACACGATGTTGCAATTCAAAATTTGCCAGTTGTATTTGCGATTGATCGAGCTGGGTTGGTCGGTGCTGATGGACCAACGCATGCGGGAAGTTTTGATTTAAGCTATTTAAGATGTATCCCTAATATCACAGTTATGGTGCCCGCTGACGAAAATGAGTGCCGGCAGATGTTATATACTGCGTTCCAACTCAATACACCTTCTGCTGTTCGCTATCCTCGTGGTTCAGGTATCGGCGTTAAAATCCAGAAAAAAATGAATGCGTTACCGATTGGCCGCGGAGAGATTCGTCGCTCAGGTAGTAAAATTGCGATTTTAGCTTTTGGAACTTTACTTACACCCTGTTTAGAAGTAGGCGAAGTCCTTGATGCAACGGTTGCCAATATGCGCTTCGTAAAACCGTTGGATGATGAACTGGTGAGTGATTTGGCTAAAACGCATGATTTATTAGTGACTGTTGAAGAAAACACCATCATGGGCGGAGCAGGAAGTGCTATTCTTGAATCACTCATGGCGAGTAGTGTTACTGTGAATGTCCTACAATTGGGGCTGCCAGATGTTTTTCTTGATCAAGGCGACCCAGTACAGATGCTTGTAGATTGTGGGTTAGATAAAGCGGGTATTCTAAAATCGATCCAAGATAGGCTGGTTAAGTGATTCCGTTGTAGTGAATTGCTACTAAGAACCATTTGAATTGAAGGTAGTCACATTGCTTGTAACGCGATCTATGTTGAGTATAGCAATGTGGTTACCTTTCAGAAAAAACACAAGAATTCTAGCAACGTCGCAGTAATGACTATTTTCAGAGGAATCAACATGAACAAACAGATTGATATGCCGATTGCGGATGTCCAGAGTTCACTCGATACACGCCAAATTGCGATCGACCGAGTTGGTATCAAAGCGATACGACATCCAGTCAGAGTGGCGGATAAAGGAGGGGGAGTCCAGCATACGGTAGCAATGTTTAACATGTATGTTAATTTACCTCACAATTTTAAAGGCACTCATATGTCACGTTTCGTGGAAATACTGAATAGCCATGAACGCGAAATATCGGTGGAATCGTTTGAAGATATTCTAAGGGCCATGGTTACTCGACTCGAGTCCGATTCAGGTCATATTGAGATGACCTTTCCATACTTTGTTAATAAGTCAGCTCCGATATCCGGTGTACAAAGCCTACTCGATTATGAAGTTACATTCATTGGCGAGGTAAAGCAAGGAGAGTATCGTTTTACAATGAAAGTCGTGGTACCAGTTACGAGCCTTTGTCCTTGTTCAAAAAAGATTTCTGATTATGGCGCTCATAATCAACGTTCGCACGTCACTGTTGCAGTTCGCACGAATAGTTTTGTTTGGATTGAAGATGTCATCAAAATTGCGGAAGAGCAAGCTTCTTGCGAGTTATATGGGTTATTGAAACGTCCCGATGAAAAATATGTTACGGAAAGAGCGTATGATAACCCTAAATTTGTTGAAGACATCGTTCGGGATGTAGCTGAAGTACTCAATCACGATGATCGAATCGATGCTTATGTGGTTGAATCTGAAAATTTTGAATCCATACACAATCACTCGGCTTATGCTTTGATTGAACGCGATAAGCATCGGAAACAAATATAAGTTTGATAATTAACTAGTACCGAGTTGAGAAAAATCCTTTAAGCGAAACCCTAAGAGCCACAGTGTCATAAAGTAAGCAATTGCCCCAATACAAACCGTGAAAGTTAAACGGAGTGCACGGTCGATGGCATTCATTTGTAACCATAAGCTGTCATTTCCACTACTCAACCAAAGGGTGGTGCCCATAACAATCACGGCAACTAGAATTTTAACCATGAATTTAAGCCAACCAGGTAAGGGTTGATAGATATCGTTAGTCCGCAGTTTATAGTAAAGTAGTCCTGCATTAAGGCAAGCACCTAAACCAATCGCTAAAGCTAAGCCAGCATGCTGCAACGGGATGATAAATATTAAATTCATGACTTGTGTGGCAGCGAGTGTTAATACAGCAATTTTGACTGGCGTTTTGATATTCTGTCGCGCATAGAAGCCAGGTGCGAGTACTTTAACCATAATGAGTCCCAGTAATCCAAAGCTATATGCAATGAGCGCTTGCCGTGTCATCCAAACATCTTCCGCTGTAAATGCACCATAATAAAACAGTGTGGTGATTAGTGGGGTTGCAAGCAATGCTAATGCCACAGCAGCAGGTAAAGTCAATAAAACCGTTAAACGTAATCCCCAGTCCAGCAGACGCGAGTATTCTTCGTTACTGTGACTCGCATAATGCCGAGATAACGAAGGTAGCAAAACCGTTCCAAGTGCGACACCTAACAGTCCCGCAGGAAATTCCATTAACCGATCTGCGTAATAAAGCCACGAAACGCTTCCTGTGATGAGTAAAGAAGCAAAAATCGTGTTGATTAATAGGCTGATTTGCCCAATCGATACGCCAAAAATAGCAGGTAACATTAGCTTAAGCACTCGCCCTGCGCCGGTATCCTTGGTTTTAAATCGTATGCGCGGCATGCGCTTAATTCGAATTAAATAAGGAATTTGGAATAGAAGCTGTAAAATCCCCCCTAAAAAAACAGCCCATGCGAGTGCAAGTACGGGAGGATTAACATAAGGAACGACCCATAATGAGCAGCCGATGAATGATAAATTTAATAAGACTGGGGTAAATGCGGGTACTGAAAATTGACTGTAGGTGTTTAGGATGCCACCGGCCAGTGCAACCAATGAAATAAATAAAATATAGGGGAAAGTGATGCGCAAAAGGGTGACAGTGAGCGAGAATTTTTCAATATCGCCAGAGAATCCAGGAGCGCTGATATAAATAATCAAGGGAGCTGCTACGATACCAATGAGTGTAACAACAAACAGTGTAACGCCTAATAATGTTGTCACATGATCGATTAATGCTCGCGTTTCAGCTTCACTCCGGTTATTTTTATATTCGGCTAGAATGGGAACAAAAGCTTGTGAGAAAGCTCCTTCCGCAAATAATCTGCGCAATAAGTTAGGGATTCGGAACGCAACAAAAAAAGCATCTGTAGCGACACCCGCACCAAAAATTCTCGCGATCAATACGTCACGTACAAATCCTAAAATACGGGAAATCAATGTCATGCTACTAACGGTAGCCAGTGCTTTAAGTAGATTCAATTTATTTGGGAGAGAAGCCTAACCACAAATTGGTGAGCGCATATAGGTTTGGAAAGAGCCTATTTTACGTGGGTTTAAGAAATTGTGATCAATAAATATTGTTAGTTTGGGTAAATGAATGAAGCTCTTTTTTTCAATCTGTGCAGATTGATAATAAAATATCAAATATCAATTAATTTAAGAATGGAATGAAAGGAAATCATTTATGTTGAAAAAAGTTGCCATTGTCGTCGCATTAGTATTTGCTGTTGGTTATATTTATCTGATGGTTAAGTTTTTCTAAATCTAAGAAGTGTAATTTAGGATTAATCTAAATTTTCTATCGATGGGAATTGATTCGTCGTTGGTTCATTGTCGACGCTGTAGTCGTCTTGCTTCATTCTTAGATGCTGTAAAAGCACAATACCCAACTTATCATGCAAGACCAGTCGCAGCATTTGGAGATATCAATCCGAAGCTGTTGATCGTTGGTCTTGCGCCAGGAATGCATGGCGCAAATCGCACTGGGAGGCCTTTTACAGGAGATTATGCAGGCATTTTGCTTTACCAAACGTTATTCAAATTTGGTTTGGCAAATCAGAATGAATCGATTTCGAGCACTGACGCATTGTGCTTGCTTCATACGCGTATTACGAATGCGGTAAAATGTCTGCCACCTGAAAATAAGCCTAAGCCCTGTGAAATCAAGCAATGCAATGATTATTTATCGAATGAAATAATACATTTCATTGAACAGGGCGGCAAAGGGATATTGGCGCTGGGGAATGTAGCTCACCAGGCCGTGTTGATGGCGTTTAATTTAAAATTAAAGCACTACCCATTTAGCCATGGGGCAATTTATATTTTACCCAATGAACTCAAGCTTTATGACAGCTATCATTGTAGTCGCTACAATACTCAAACCAAGCGCCTGACTCAGGAGATGTTCGAACAGGTGTTTTCAGAAATCTGTGCCGACTTAGCTATTCCCAATCATTAATCTTAGGAGAAATCGAATGCCTTATGTGAATATTCGTGTTGCAGGTACATTGACTCGTGAACAGAAACAAAAAATTGCTGAAGAAATTACAGATACACTCGAACGAATCGGTAATAAGCCCAAATCGTATACGTATATTTCTTTTGATGAAATGCCCCATGATACGTGGGCTATCGCTGGTAAATTGTTGGGTGACGATTGATTAATAAGCATTAAACATCGTGTCTGAAGTTGCATTTGATGGTAAGGTTTTTGCTGCGGCATTACCAAATTTACCAGGCGTATATCGAATGCTGAATGCAGCAGGTGAGGTCATCTATGTGGGGAAGGCAATCGATCTTCGCAAACGGGTTTCATCGTATTTTCAGAAATCGATGCTAGGGCCACGTATTCAGTTGATGGTGTCACAGATTACAGGAATTGAGACAACGGTGACACGTTCAGAAGCTGAAGCACTGTTACTTGAGAATAATCTGATTAAAAGTTTAAACCCTCGATATAACATTTTGTTTCGGGATGATAAATCGTATCCTTATGTAAAGCTAAGTCAACATACTTTTCCTCGTTTGGCTTTTTATCGGGGCACAATTGATCATCGCCACCAGTACTTCGGTCCTTTTCCCAATGCTGGGGTTGTACGTGAAAGTATCCAATTGTTGCAAAAGGTTTTTCGGTTAAGGACCTGTGAAGATAGTGTTTTCCATCATCGAACTCGACCTTGTTTACTCTATCAAATCAAACGCTGTAGTGGACCCTGTGTTAACTTGATTGAACAATCTGATTATCAAGCAGATGTTAAAAGTGCTTCGCTTTTTTTGCAGGGTAAACAGAATGAAGTAATTAGAAATATTGCAGATAAGATGCAGCAGGCATCAGATCAGATGGACTATGAGCAAGCGGCTGTCTTTCGCGATCAAATGCAGGCGTTACGGAAAATTCAGGAAAAGCAATTTGTCGATAGCGGGAAATCCTTAGACGCTGATGTGATTGCAGGTGTTAAAGCATCCGATGGATCAGAGAAGGTCTGTGTCAACTTGGTAATGATTAGAGGTGGTTTACACTTAGGAGATAAAAGCTTTTTCCCACAAAATATACAAGGCTACGAAATGGTTGATGTGCTTGAAGCATTTATTGCGCAGCACTATTTAAATCGAAGTATTCCTCCTATCATCATCATCGATACTAAAATTCAAACGAAAACACTGCAATCGCTGTTGACTGAGCAAGCGAACCGGAAAGTTACTATTATTAGCAACCCGATTGGGGAACGTCGTATGTGGCTGGACATGGCTACAGCCAATGCTGATCTAGCGCTAAAACAACAATTGCAGCGGCAAGCGAGTCAAGAAGACCGATTGCAAATTTTGCAGCAGGCTTTAAATTTATCAAATCTTAATCGGATTGAGTGCTTTGATATTAGTCATACCGCGGGAGAAGCTACGGTTGCTTCCTGCGTTGTTTATGATCATTTTGCCATGCAAAATAATGAATATCGCCGCTATAACATTACGGGTATCGAACCGGGTGACGATTATGCTGCAATGAAGCAAGCGTTGCACCGGCGTTATGCTAAAGTTGCAAAAGGTCAGGGTAAAATTCCAGACTTGATTCTAATCGATGGCGGTAAAGGCCAAGTCAGTGCAGCACAGGAAATTTTGACTGAATTGGGGCTGGCAGATATTCCTTTTCTAGGCGTGGCAAAAGGAGAAGATCGTAAACCAGGGCTTGAACAATTAGTTTTTCCATCAGGAGAAAAACCGTTAAAATTACCAGCCGATCATCCTGGTTTGCATCTGATTCAGCAAATTCGCGATGAAGCGCATCGTTTTGCGATTCAAGGTCACCGTGCGAGAAGAAATAAAGCAAGAACCGTCTCAACACTCGAAGAGATCGCAGGCATTGGTGCTAAACGTCGCCAGAGTTTATTGGGGCGTTTTGGGGGATTGAAAGGCGTGTTAACAGCGAGCGTTGAAGAATTACAGCAAACAGAAGGTATCAGTCAAGCGTTGGCAGAACGTATTTATCGGGAATTACATTGACATTACACTGCGCATCCGTACATTCATTTTCAATGCATCTCACTAGTCATTACTTTTTCTTACTGATTATCCAATGCCCTTTAATTTACCTAACCTTCTAACCTGGCTTAGGATTTTCGCAATTCCGTTATTTGTCGGGATTTTTTATATTCCTGGATTATCGCCTTTTGGCCAGAATTTAGTGGCGACCATTATTTTTAGTGTAGCAGCCATTACCGATTGGTTAGATGGTTATCTTGCACGGACACTCAATCAAACTTCAGCTTTTGGTGCTTTTCTTGATCCTGTGGCAGATAAATTAATGGTGGCAGCGGCCCTCATTATTCTTTTGCATTTAGAACGACTCGATGCACCCATTGCTTTGATCATTATTGGTCGTGAAATTACTGTTTCGGCACTTCGTGAATGGATGGCTCAAATTGGCAAAGCAAAGAGTGTAGCCGTTTCATTTATGGGTAAAATCAAAACGACTGCACAAATGATTGCCATTCCATTGCTGCTATACCATGAAACGATTGGAGAATCATTTAATTCTCATCTCGTAGGTACTTGGTTTATTTACCTTGCTGCACTTCTGACGCTGTGGTCGATGATTTATTATTTGAAAGCAGCTATTCCACATGCACTCAAATAATGTGCTGAAAAGTTTTGAGTTTTTTGTGCTTTAGGAAAAGATTGTTTTTCTAAAGCACAGGGGTTTGGATTAGGCTAGATTTAGTGTCCCATGAAGGTACCAACTTCTGGTGGTGAAGTTAGGTCTGTTCTCTTGAGTTTAAATAGAAACAATATCGTATGAGCATTAAAATAAGTATCGCCAATAAAAGGACTCGTTGATCCAACGAATCGACCGGACGGCACTTCAAAAATATCGAGATGAATCCTGGAATAACCCGTTTGATACTCAGCTTCATAGAAAGCAAGCTTTGGCAATGAAATCGGGATCAGCGCCGCAGAGATCGGGGGGATACCAAAGAACGTATTGGCTTGTTCGGTTCCAATCGAATCTACCATGATATTCATGCGATACGTTGCTGGTTCGTCTTGAGCGATGTAACCATGCTGCCCAAGCCATCCAGCGACAGCACCTTTGACTATGTCTTTATCACCAGTCAGTCCTATCACATCGAGGTTTACAACTGAACCTTGTGGAATCGGTAATGGTGCATTAGTTTGTTTGGGAAGGCTACGTTTTAAGGCTTCACTGATTAATAGCTGCTCAGTCGTTGTTCTTGCTGAACTGGTTATTTTTTGGGTTGTAGTACAACCGACCAAAACGCCCGTAACTAATAAGCCTAGACCTAATCCTTTGACGATTTTCGTGAACATGAAGCAACTCCTTGTTGTGATGAATGAGTGTTTTGATCGACATTAATTAGAACGAGGGCACATTAACATAAATTCCTAATAGGAAAAACCCTGTCAAAATTAAGTTTATGTAAGTTGCTAAGCATGATTTCTTATTCATCACGATAAAATAAACTTTTAGTAATTTTACTTACAACTAATCAATTTAATTGGAGTGACTCAATCATCTCGGCGCATTGCTCATCTCGATATGGATGCATTCTATGCATCCGTTGAATTGTTGCGTTATCCGCAGTTAAAAGGATTGCCTGTTGTGATTGCGGGGAGGACGGAACATAAACCGAAAATTCAAGCAGATGGTCAATTACAATTTTCGCGTTTGAGCGATTACATAGGACGTGGTGTCATTACTACTTCGACGTATGAAGCGCGCGCATTGGGTATTTATTCTGCTATGGGTGTCATGAAAGCTGCACAATTAGCGCCTCAAGCAATTTTATTACCAGTAGATTTTACCGCATATCGTCACTATTCGAGATTATTCAAAGCAGCTGTCGTTGAAATTGCACCTGAAATTGAAGATTCTGGCATTGATGAGATTTATATTGATTTAACCACCCTAGCAGACGATAGCCATACACTTGCAAAACGTATTAAACAAGCAGTGCTGAATGCAACCGGTTTGACTTGCTCGATCGCGATTACGCCGAACAAATTACTTGCCAAGATTGGATCAGATCTCAATAAACCCGATGGCGTGACAATATTGAGTGCAGAAGATATTCCAACTCGTATTTGGCCACTTCCAGCTCGTAAGATAAATGGTATCGGCCCGAAAGCGGAGAAAAAACTTATCGCACTGGGAATAACCACTATTGGTCAATTAGCCGAAGCAGAGTTGCACTGGCTACAAATCCACTTTAGCCATAATTACGCAATTTGGTTGTATGAAGCTGCCCGAGGGATCGATGACCGTCCTGTCGTAACGTGTTCTGAACCCAAATCAGTGAGTCGTGAAACGACATTTGAGCGAGATTTACACCCGATTCGTGATCGATCAATTTTGACAGCAGAATTGATTGCCCTTTGTAAACGCGTTGCCAATGATCTTAATCGTAAGGCCTATCAAGGAAGGACGATTGGCATCAAAATTCGTTTTGAGGATTTTAATACGATCACCCGCGATATTACCCTGGGAAAGTCAGTGATTGATGCTACTGCGATCTTATCAGCGGCCCGTAACTGCTTACGCCGCGTCAAGTTAGATAAAAAGATACGTTTACTTGGCGTGCGGGTTAGCTCCTTAGTCGCACTTGCAGAAATGCAACCTTTGGAAGATCTGCATCAGGTTGAATTACCTTTATCCAGCAATCGATAAGTTGAAAAAAAAAGCCCTGAAAAAATAGAGGGGAAATTTCAGGGCCCAAAAAGTAACAAATTAATCGTTATTTAATGCGGCATGCGCTGGTACTAGATGCAACCGTGAATCCTTTCTCATTAATCAATTCACCCGTTACTTGCCCGTTTTGAATAAAGCTGCTTGAAATACGAATGGCACCAGCAGCAACGTCATTACGGTCGCTATCAAAATCAAATTCAATTTCATCACCGACTGAGGGTTTGTAAGCAGATACTTTGGTATTTGCGCCCGAAGTGATTTTTGCACTGTAGTTACCTGAAATCAGGTTGTTTCCATCAACAGAAACTTTAGAGCGGTTGGAACGTTTTTCGCATTGAACGCGGATATCGGCAGCTTCGGCACTACTGGCAGGTAGCGATAGCGCCATTACTGCTAATGTGGTTGCAGCAATGGTTGATGCTTTAAGCAGGGCGATTTTCATTTTTTGACTCCTTTAAATTATCTAACAGTAAGATTTATACAATAAACAATCAATAAACGCGGATATATTTCCCACGCTTTTTTCAGTATATGTGTGAAAAAATCCCATGTCAACAAAATTTTTGTCAAAAATAAATGTAGAAATCTAAAATGGCTGACAACATTCAAAGGTAAAGAAAAGACAATGGTGGAAATTACATTGCTGATTTGGTTGATTTGTGTGAATGGGGCACCCATTTTGTTAGCAAAAATATTGGGAAAGCGCTTCAATATACCAATCGATGGAAGTCGCTTGTGGCGCGATGGTCAACCGTTATTCGGTCAATCCAAGACAATTCGGGGAATTTTGGTTGCGCTACTGGTATCGATCGGGGTGGGAAGTTTATTGCAATTGCCTATCGTAATGAGTATCACATTCGGATTGTTATCGATGGTTGGCGATCTAACTTCCAGTTTTGTCAAACGGCGATTAGGATACAAACCGAGCGCAATGGCGCTAGGTATTGATCAAATTCCTGAATCCTTGTTTCCATTACTGGGAATCCAGTTTTGGTTAATGCTTAGCTTTTCACAGATTGCTGGGATTGTATTGACGTTTTTCTGTGTCGAACTGATGCTGTCACGTATCTTATTTTGGTTGCGGATACGTAAAACACCTTATTAGTTTTTTAACAGCTGATGAATAGTGACTTCCGGGGGGCAATTAAAACGAGCATTGACAATCGAAGTGCCTGCACCCACTGAGGTATAACCCTGCATCGTGCGATATTGCCATTTGCCCGCCCCTAAATAGCGAGGGCAGCTCGAATCAAGCGTAACAGGAATGCCACCGGGTAAACAAATTTGCCCACCATGGGTATGTCCACATAACATCATATCAAAGTCAGCATGGGCAGCCTGGCGGTAAATTTCAGGAGTATGTGACAGCAACAACGATACCGCGTCGTGTGGAATGGTTTGAGCGGCTTTTTCAAGATTATCCACACGGAAATAATGTGGATCATCGACACCTGCTAAAAAAATCGACTCACCATCTTTTTCTAGTTTGACTGCTTCATTCATTAACATAATCACGCCCATTGATTCCAGCGCGGGTAGCATACGAATAGAATCGTGATTGCCAAGTACACCGTAAATCGGTTGCTTGAGCATCGCAATCAACCGCTGCATACCTGCAATAGCGTGATCGATAGTACCAAAGGTTTGCGCGCGATAATCGCCAGTGAGCACACAAATATCGTAGGGTAAATCAATGATCGTTTCGATGAGCGCAGTAAGATTACGATCATCCATATCCACGTGTAAATCGGTTAAATGTAAAATACGGAATTGATGAAATGCTTCAGGCAAATGTGTTAAGTGAAATTGATTCTGTCGAATTTGTAAATTGCGTGCATTACGCTGACCGCGCCCATACAAGCCAACTAATTGAATGGCAAATCGAATTAGCGTATGTGTAGCGTACCAGTTTTCTGGGTGAAAGAAATTCAATCCTTTACCGAAGACTTGTTGCTTGTGATCGCTTTCGATACCGAGTCGCTGCCGTGCATGAATGCGTCCCAATCGTTCAGATAATTGTTGCTCAAGGGTATCCATGAAATGAAAGTTAATCGTTGATTGATAGTTAGCAAATTACCAGAGAATGAGTTGAATCGCTACTGGCGCGAAATTGCTGACAAATTTTTATAACTTAATTACTACTATTC
>SSFW01000075.1 GCA_008015595.1 Nitrosomonas sp.
ATTCAAGGGAGGAAAAGGCGCATGAAAAAAAAATTATGGTTGTTAAGCATGGTTGGTGTATTAGCGCTTGTAAGTGGTTGTTCAGATAAATATACCCCTAGTGCGAGCGCAACACCCGAAAGTATTTTTAAAGAAGCTTGTGTGAAGTGCCATAGCCCCGTAAATGGGAAAGTAATGGCGCTGAGTCCCGAGATGGCTAATACCGCAGCAATCATTGAAAGAATCAAAAATGGTAAAGGTTTTGGTATGCCAGCGTTTCCTAATTTGACGGGTGAAACAGCGGAAGGGCTCGCGCAATATATCCTAGATAATAGTGTAACAAAATAAAAAAATATCACTGTTTTCTGAGTTCGAATTACTAACTATCCAGAACCTTGAGTAATAACATATCAGCTCTAAAAAAATATATTGCCTCTCAGGCAATATCCAAATGCGCATCGTGTAGCCTACGTGAGTTATGCTTGCCAGTCGGTCTCGATGCGCATGAAACAGAGGTTTTGAGCGACCTGATCGATCATAAGTATAAAATTCAGCGTGGGGAATATCTTTTGCACGCTGGTATGAGATTTAAATCCCTTTATGCTGTCAGGAATGGTTTTTTTAAATCTTATATCCTTGATTCTGAGGGGCGTCAGCAGGTTACTGGTTTTTACATGACGGGGGAGCTGCTAGGCCTGGATGCCATCAGTGCAGAAATCCATACGTGTGATACTGTTGCGCTTGAGGATAGTGAGGTTTGTGAGGTTCCATTTGAAAGACTCGAAGAAATTAGCTGCAGTATTCCTTTACTCATGCATCAGTTTCATAAAATCATGAGTCGGGAAATTGTTCAAGATCATCGCGTGATGGTTTTGCTTGGTAATATGAAAGCAGAAGAACGTATAGCAGCATTCTTGCTTAATTTGTCAGAACGATTTGTAAAGCGCGGGTACTCTGCGACTAGCTTTATTCTGAGAATGACGCGAGAAGAGATTGGGAGTTATCTGGGTCTTAAACTTGAAACCGTAAGTCGCTCATTTTCCAAGTTGCAGGATGAAGGGATGATTACCATTAATAATAAGCATGTGGAATTACATGATATCCATCGCCTGACTCGTAAAATTAGTAGCTATTAGGGTGATTGAAGCCAACGTTCATTTGTTCGTTACTAGCTAAATTAAAGTTTTGCGCTTTCTTGAGTGTCAACAGAGGCGTGCTATAATGCAGCCTTAGATTGATCCGGCACTAGTCGGAATCTATCTCACGATTTATTTAAATACACACACTTGTCGATGTAGGGTGCTAAGCAATCATGATATGAGGCAAGTGGAGGACTAACCCTAGAGGATTTTATATGTCAGTTACAATGCGTCAAATGTTGGAAGCGGGTGTGCACTTTGGTCATCAAACTCGGTTCTGGAATCCGAAAATGTCTCAGTACATTTATGGAGAGCGAAATAAAATTCATATCATCAATTTGGAAAAAACATTGGTGATGTTTAATGAGGCTATGCAGTATCTCCGTAATGTTACGGCGAAGAGTGGAACAGTACTGTTTGTGGGTACGAAGCGACAAGCTCGCGATATTCTTTCTGAAGAAGCAATTCGTTGTGGTTCTCCTTATATTAATCAGCGCTGGTTGGGCGGTACGCTCACTAATTTTAAAACCATTCGGCAGTCGATAAAGCGCTTGCAGGATATGGAAGCCTCCGTTCAGAATGGCATACTCGATAAGTTAACAAAAAAGGAAGGGCTCGATTTTCAGCGTCAACTCGAGAAACTTAATAATAGCCTTGGCGGTATTAAAGACATGAGAGGGTTGCCTGATGTGATGTTTGTCATTGATGTCGGATATCAAAAAGGGGCGATTGTCGAAGCTAATAAACTAGGCATACCAGTAGTTGGTATTGTTGATACCAATCATAACCCTGCTGGAGTGCAATATTTGATCCCGGGTAATGATGACTCGAGTCAAGCAATACGTCTTTACGCGCGTGCAGCAGCAGATGCGATTCTGGAAGGTCGAGAGCAATCGATACAGGAAATCGTTGAAATGAGCGGAGAGGCTGCTGAGAGTTAGAGGGTATTTTTTCGTATAGTTTCTATAAATAATTTTGATTCTGGGTTTGTGGAGTAGATATGGCGGATATTACCGCGGGTATGGTAAAAGATTTGCGTGAGCTAACCGGCTTAGGCATGATGGAATGTAAAAAAGCTTTGGTCGAAACGAACGGCGACATGAAAGCAGCTGAAGATCTTTTGCGGATTAAGAGTGGAGCGAAGGCAAGTAAGGCCGCTGGGCGTATTGCAGCAGAAGGGGTGATTGGCGCATATGTTTCGACCGATCAGAAGCAAGGTGGTTTAGTTGAGCTAAACTGTGAGACTGATTTTGTAGCGAAAAATACTGATTTCATCAATTTTGCAAAAGCTTTAGCGCAACTGGTGGCTGACAAAAAAGTTAATAATGCTGATGAGTTAAGTTCTATGGTTTTGCCAGAGGGAGAAACCGTAGAGGCTTTTCGCCAGTCGCTTGTAATGAAATTGGGTGAAAATATTAGTATTAGGCGCAGTGCTTGTTATACAGCAAAAGGTAAGCTTGCGACATATTTACACGGTACAAAAATTGGGGTAATGATTGATTACTCATGTGAAGATGAGGTTTTAGGTAAAGATCTAGCAATGCACATCGCTGCGAGTAAACCACTATGCGTTTCTAGTGATCAAGTTCCTCATGATTTAGTGGAACGAGAAAGGCAGATTTTTAAAGCACAAGCTGCAGAATCGGGTAAGCCAGCTAATATCATCGAAAAGATGGTTGAAGGTCGGGTTTCAAAATATTTTGCTGAGGTGACATTATTGGGCCAACCTTTTGTTAAAGATCCAGATCAGACAGTTGAGAAACTTTTGGCTGCAAAATCAGGTAAGGTCCATGCATTCACACTTTTCGTCGTGGGTGAAGGGATAGAGAAGAAATCAGGTGATTTTGCTGCTGAAGTAATGGCACAAGTAAGTCAAATGAAAGAAAATAAGAGTTGATCTTAAACCAACCAATGGCAACCATTACTTATAAGCGTATTTTATTAAAGCTTTCTGGCGAAGCTTTAATGGGGGATGATAAGTATGGAATTAACCGAGATGTGGTTGAGCATATTGTAATTGAGATAACCGGAGCGATCCAACTGGGTGTTGAAATAGCGATTGTTGTAGGCGGAGGGAATATATTTAGGGGTGTTAAGTCAGCGGGTGCTGGTATGGATAGAGTGACCGCAGATTATATGGGAATGCTCGCCACGCTTATGAACGCTTTGGCTTTGCAAGATGCTTTATCACGTAGCGGGATTATATCAAGAGTGCAGTCCGCATTGCGGATTGATCAAGTTGTGGAGCCCTATATACGCAATAAGGCGATTCGTTATTTAGAGGAAGGAAAAGTGGTGATTTTTGCTGCAGGAACAGGGAATCCATTTTTTACGACGGATACTGCAGCGGCTCTAAGAGGTATGGAGATAAATGCAAATATTGTTCTTAAAGCCACGAAAGTTGATGGAATATATTCGAGTGATCCCAAATTGAACTCTGATGCAACACGATTCAAAAGTTTATCCTTTGATGAAGCAATTACAAAAAATCTTCAGGTAATGGATGCAACTGCATTGACATTATGTAGGGATCAAAATTTACCAATCGGGGTTTTTAGCATTTTTAAAGTGGGTGCGTTAAAAAGAATACTCCTGGGAGAGGATGAGGGAACTTCGGTCAATAACAGATGATTGATGGAGATTTCTTGATATGATCGCTGATGTAAAAAAAGCTGCTGAGCAGAAGATGCAGAAAAGTTTAGAAGCACTTAAAACCGACTTTGGTAAAGTGCGAAGTGGGAGACCTCACACAGGATTACTGGATCAGGTTCTTGTCGATTACTATGGTACCCCGACTCCCATTAGTCAATTGGCTAATATAACATTGCCAGATGCTCGAACAATCGGTGTTACGCCTTGGGAAAAAAAAATGTTATCTCCGATTGAGAAAGCAATTAGAGATTCTGATCTAGGGTTGAATCCAATGACTACTGGCGATATGGTTCGTGTTCCTATGCCACCGTTGACTGAAGAACGAAGACGTGATTTAACTAAAATCGTAAAAAATGAAGCTGAGGCAGCACGCGTTGCAATGCGGAATACGCGTAGGGACGCAAATGCTCAATTAAAAGAGCTGCTTAAAGATAAAAAAATCTCTGAAGATGATGATCGAAAAGGTCAAGATGACATTCAGAAATTAACTGATCGATATATTGTTGAAGTTGAAAAACTATTGCAAACAAAAGAAGCCGAGTTAATGGCTGTTTAAATATATGCCACGAAATCCGAGTTCAACTCGTGAAATTCCGGTAACAAATGATACTCCACGCCATATTGCTATTATTATGGATGGTAATGGTCGATGGGCAAAGAAACGTTTTTTACCAAGAGTGGCTGGACACAAACATGGTGTTGAAGCTGTTCGTGCAGTGATCAAAGCATGTATAGAGCGCAAGGTGGGTTATTTAACGCTGTTCGCATTTAGCAGTGAAAATTGGCGACGACCGGAGGAAGAGGTTAAGTTCTTGATGCAGCTTTTTTTAGGTGCGCTTGAACAAGAAGTTACCAAGCTAAATGAAAATAATATCTGTTTTAAAGTGATAGGTGATTTATCAAGGTTTGACCCTAAGATAATTGAGTTTATTCGTCAAGGAGAGAAGCTAACAGCAAATAATACTCGCTTGATCTTTACAGTAGCTGCAAATTACGGCGGGCGATGGGATATTATGCAGGCTATTCGTAAAATGATGATTCAATTACGTGATCTAAATGAAAATTTCGAAGAAGAAGATTTGTCGCAGTACTTTTCCATGAGTTATGCGCCTGAACCTGATTTATTTATTCGTACAGGTGGTGAGTGTCGAATTAGTAATTTCTTGCTTTGGCAGCTAGCTTATACAGAATTATATTTTACTGAGACATTATGGCCAGATTTTAATGCGCATGAGCTTGATTTGGCAATTCAGTCCTATCAACAGCGGGAACGTCGTTTTGGTCGTACTAGCGAGCAACTTCAAGATCGTACTTCTGTTGATAAAATAAGGCCTAAAATAGCGATCAAAAACAAAGTTTAGATCGATGTTTACGGCTATTTTTGATTTATATTGGCGGGTTAAAGTCCGTCTATGCTGAAATTACGCATTATTACAGCAATTTGTTTGTTGCTGTTTTTTCTATCCGCATTATTTTTCTTGCCTCCTATTCTCTGGGGAATGTTATTGCTAGGAATGACAATCGTTGCTTCTCGAGAATGGTGTACGCTAGGCCAATTTAATACTAAGCAAACGCTGGTGTATTTAATCATCACGACGATATTGGGTGGTGAATTACTTTTCGTCTTAAGTGAAGTGGTGGATGTAAATCCTATAACAACTGACATCGTGTGGCCTTATGCGGTGTCGCTAGTGTTCTGGGTTTTGATCGTGCCATTCTTGTTAACCTTATCAAAACCCGCCAGAAATACAGCGATGATGATGTTAATTGGATGGTCAGTTTTGCTTCCAACTTTACTGGCAATGTATCAGTTAAGAACAATTGATCCAATGATTCTCCTTATTTTCATGAGCGTAGTTTGGATATCTGATACAGCCGCCTATTTTGTGGGAAAGAAGTTTGGAAAACATAAATTGGCTCCTCAAATCAGTCCAGGAAAAACTTGGGAGGGTGTTATGGGAGCTTTGCTTGCGGTTTTATGCTATGCAATGGCGCTAGGTTATTATCTAGAAGAAACCATCAGCTTTGTTATTATGCTGACTTTTGCTGTAATTGGGCTGGCTATTCTGGGAATCATCGGCGATCTGTTTGAATCTCAATTGAAACGTCAGGTTGGAATCAAAGATAGTGGAACGATTTTACCAGGGCATGGTGGTGTTCTGGATCGAATTGATGCACTGACATCAACGCTACCTACGGCCGCCTTGATTTATCTTATTTATTCACACGTAACATTATGAAAGCAGTCAGAAAAATAACCCTATTGGGATCGACTGGAAGTATCGGCGAGAATACACTTGATGTTGTGGCAAGGCACGCTGACCGATTTCAAGTTTGTGCCTTAACAGCGAATAAAAGTGTTGAAAAAATATTTTTACAATGCCAACGTTTTCATCCCCAATATGCAGTAATGCTTGATCATAAAAGCGCTGCAGCGCTAGAAAATAAGCTAAAAGCGGCTGGTTTTGATACACAGGTACTATCAGGTGTTGAGTCCTTAGAGAAAGTTGCGTCACTTCCTGAAGTCGATATCGTAATGGCAGCAATCGTCGGTGCAGCAGGAATAAGACCAACGATTGCTGCAGCACGTTCAGGTAAATCAGTCATGCTGGCAAACAAAGAAACGCTGGTCATGGCTGGTCGTATTTTTATTGATATTGTGAAGCAAAATCAAGCGACCTTATTACCCATTGATAGTGAGCACAATGCGATATATCAATCGTTACCTAAGTATTTTGATGGAAATCTAACTACGGCAGGAGTAAGACGCATACTACTGACAGCTTCGGGAGGCCCCTTCCGGCGCTTTTCTGAACGTGAACTTGAACATGTTACGCCAGAACAAGCTTGCGCCCACCCTAATTGGGTCATGGGAAAGAAAATCTCTGTCGATTCTGCGACAATGATGAATAAAGGATTAGAAGTCATTGAGGCACATTGGTTGTTTGATGCTGCACCGGAAATGATCGAAGTTGTTATTCATCCACAGAGTGTCATTCACTCAATGGTGGAATATATTGATGGCTCAGTACTTGCCCAATTAGGTAATCCCGATATGCGAACACCTATCGCGCACGCACTTGGTTTTCCAGATAGAATGGAAAGTGGTGTGAAGTCACTTAATATTTTTGAAATAGCTAGACTCGATTTTGAAGCGCCAGATCTTGGCCGTTTCCCTTGTCTACGCCTTGCTTATCAGGCTTTAGCTAAAGGTGGCAATATGCCAGCGGTACTCAATGCTGCTAATGAGGTAGCGGTTGAATCTTTCCTTACAGGAAGGATGTCTTTTACTGCTATTCCAGACATGATTGAGCATGTCATGAGTAGCGTGAGTTCTACTGAAATAGATACACTCGATGATGTGTTGGCTGCTGATAGCACTGCGCGATTGGTAGCGCAAGAATGGTTACTGTGCAAGGTGTAACATGTTTTCTGCCTGCGCGTATAATGAATGGCTAGAGTAAGGGTATACAATTTTTGACTAATTCGATATGACGATATTAACAACTATCATCGCTTTTATAGTTGCATTAGGCGTGTTGATTACGTTCCATGAGTTGGGTCATTATTGGGTGGCGCGCTGGAGCGGTGTAAAGGTTTTAAGATTTTCCATTGGTTTTGGACAGCCCTTATTCAAGAAATCGATTGGGAAGGACCAAACAGAGTGGGTATTAGCAGCGCTTCCATTAGGCGGGTATGTGAAAATGCTGGATGAGCGAGAAGGCGAAGTGTTACCGCATGAATTGCCACGAGCATTTAATCAGCAGTCTGTTTATAAACGATTTGCAATCGTAGCGGCAGGTCCTATTGCTAATTTCTTACTAGCAATTTTACTTTATTGGATCCTTTTTATGCTAGGTGTAAATGGTGTAAAACCAGTGATAGGTCCAATAAAGCAAGCAACACCTGCTGCTTTTGCTGCTTTTGAAGAAGGCGAGATCATTCAAAAAATTGAGGGTGAATCAGTATCAACTTGGCAAGATGCACGATGGGCGTTACTAACTCAAGCTGTTGATCGTAACCCGGTTGTAGTAGTAGAAACAGTAAACTCCCATGGGCAAACCGCATTAAGAAAATTGGACTTCAGTCAAATTCATACGGATGATTTAGATGCTAATTTTCTTGAAGGCATTGGTTTTATTGCCCATCAGCCTAGTATGGATCCCATTATCGGTCAAGTCATTGCTGGCGGTGTTGGGCATCAAGCAGGATTAATGGAAGGGGATGAGATTCTTGCCATTAACCAGAAAGAGATACTGAAGTGGGAAGAGTTGGTGAGAGAGATTCGTACCAATCCTGGGCAGTTAATTGAATTGGAAGTTTTAAGAAAAGGACAAATTATCGATGTGATGATTACGCCTGAATCGGTAAACGAGAACGGTCAGAAAGTTGGAAAAGTAGGGATCGCACCAAAAGTTGATCCGAGTATGGTTGAGAAATATCTAATCAACGTGAGCTATTCTCCCATTGTGGCATTCTATAAAGCCTGCTGGAAGACTTGGGAAATGACGGCGTTTACTTTTCGTATGTTGGGTAAGATGTTGATTGGAGAGGTTTCATGGAAGAATGTGAGTGGCCCAATTACGATCGCCGATTATGCAGGCCAATCAGCACAGATGGGCGTTGCTTCTTTTCTTGGTTTTCTAGCTTTGATCAGCGTGAGTTTAGCAGTTTTGAATTTGTTACCCATACCAGTACTCGATGGTGGGCACTTGATGTACTATCTCATTGAAATAATTCGTGGCGCTCCCCTTTCAGAGAAGACCATGGCACTGGGCCAACAGATTGGGATGGCTTTACTTTTTACACTGATGATTTTTGCGGTTTATAACGATATCTATCGCTTAGTAGCTAGTTAAGAATGAAGTTTAGCTTTTTCTTGATTTTTCTAGGTTTATTTTACGCATCTACACTGAGTGCATTTGAGTCTTTTATCGTTAGAGATATTCGTGTCGAGGGAATACAACGTACAGAAGCAGGTACGGTATTTAGTTATTTACCAGTCAAAGTAGGTGAAGTACTCGATGAAACAAAAGCGACTTCCGCAATTAAAACACTCTACACAACAGGTTTTTTTAAGGATGTAAAGCTCAAAGCGGATAATGGTGTATTGATCGTCCAATTACAAGAACGTCCAGCTATTGCTGAAATTACGATCAATGGCTCCAAGGAATTCGAGAAAGATAAATTAAAAGAAGGCCTGAAACAAGCTGGGTTGGCTGAATCGCGAATATTTAGTCGATCACTATTAGATAAGGCAGAGCAAGAGTTAAAAAGACAATATATCAGCCGTGGCAAATACGCGGTTAAGATTACTACGACCACGACTCCACTGGAACGCAATCGAATCGGAATTAATTTTGATGTGGAGGAAGGGAGAACAACACGCATTAAAAAGATCAACATTGTTGGTAATGAAGTTTTCAAAGACAGTGATCTGATTAATCAGCTAACCCTAACGACACCTGGATTGATAACTTGGTTTACAAAAAATGACCAATATTCTAAACAGAAGTTGTCAGCGGATCTTGAAGTATTACGGTCATATTATCTTGATCGGGGTTATCTTGAATTCAGTATTGATTCTACGCAGGTTTCGATCACTCCTGATTTTAAAGATATCTATATTACGATAAATGTTACAGAGGGGCCTCAGTATACGGTATCGGACATCAAGATGGCGGGTAACTTCTTGGTGCCAGAAGAAGAGCTGCGTAAATTAATTAAATTAGAAGCTGGTGGTGTTTTTGTTAGGGAGAAGCTAACTGAATCGATTAAGCTAATTACTGATCGCTTAGGAGATGAAGGATATGCGTTTGCAAATGTGAATGCGTCGCCCGAGATAGATAAAGAGAAAAGAGAAACTACGTTCACTTTCTATATTGATCCTGGTCGGAGAGTCTATGTGAATCGGATCAATATTACGGGCAATGATCGAACGCGTGATGAAGTCATTCGGCGGGAGTTTCGTCAGATGGAAGGCGCTTGGCATTCCACTTCGCAAATCAATCGTTCCAAACAACGCACTGATCGGCTTGATTTCTTTACAGAGGTTAATGTAGAAACACCGCCCGTGGCAAATAAACCTGATCAGGTTGATATCAATATCAATGTCAAAGAGAAACCCACCGGAGCAATCATGTTTGGCGCCGGCTACTCGGACCTGGAGGGTATTATTCTGAACGGTTCTGTTGCACAGAATAATATCTTTGGAACCGGTAATTTTCTCAGCCTTTCCGTCAATACGGGACGTATCAATAAAGTCATTGCCGCTTCGTGGACTAACCCTTATTGGACGATTAATGGTGTGAGTCTCGGGGTTGATGTTTTTAGGCGTGATATTAATACAGCAGCGCTAACGAATGTCGGTGTTTTTAATACCGATACGGCGGGTGCAACGGTGCGGTTTGGTATTCCTATCGCAGAAAACGATATCGTATCTCTCGGTGTTGGCGGTGAGTATACTCATATTGACCTAAAAAATAATAGTCCACAGCGTTATAAAGATTTTGTAGAAGGAACCCAAGACAGATTTGATGATAAAGGAAATTTAATCAAAGGAACAAAAGGATTTGGGAGTTCCGTTACAAATTTACCGCTGACCCTTCAATGGGCGCGTGACAGACGCGATAGCGCAATTTGGACGACATCGGGTACAACGCATCGTTTATTTGGCGAGTTCAGTGCACCCTTTGCTGAGATGAACTATTATAAAGTGAGCTATGAGCAAAAATGGTTTTTCCCGATTTCACGGCTATTCACTTTGATGGTTGATGGTGAAATTGGCTTCGGGCAAGGCTATGCAGGCGATCCCTTTCCGTTTTTCAAGAACTTCTTTGCGGGCGGGTTTAACTCGGTCCGAGGTTATAATATCAATACATTAGGCCCCCAAGAGCAGCTTCTTAATTTACAAGGGGAACCAATAGCAAATCGCTTTGCTGTAATCGGCGCGAGCAAGCGCGCAGTTGGTAGTATTGAACTATTGTTTCCTGCTCCTTTTATGCGAGACGAAAAAACAGTTCGTCTAGCGGCTTTTTTTGATGGGGGTAACGTGGCTAATAGTTGGTCGGATTTCCTAGATTTTAATAATGATACCGGACCGTTTGCGAATATTTCCTATTTTAGATTCTCAGCAGGATTGGCTGTGACTTGGATATCGCCAATGGGACCGCTCAGAGTAAGTATTGCTCAACCGCTTAATCCAAGAGATCGCGATCCATTCCATCGCGGCGATGACATACAAAGATTCCAATTTCAGATGGGACAACAATTCTGAGGTACGATTGAGCGAGCGAGCCGGCAATTATATTCATAGGATTTGTCACAGTAAGCATTATCTTTTGTTTGCTGCATGTTTTTTTTCGTTCTTATCATGCTCGATTACCCTAGCTAAAGAAGTAAAAATCGGCGTAGTAAACACTGAAAAGATTCTAAGAGAATCTGCACCCGCAGTCAGAGCACAGAAAAAAATTGAGAAGGAGTTTTTAACACGTGATGAACAGCTTAAGAAAGTTGCTGCCCAAGTGCGGGAATACCAAGATCAATTAGAGCAAAATAACAAGGGTATTACAGACGAAGAAAGAAGAGTTAAGGAACGTGAATTGGCAAGTCTGACACGTCAATATCAGCGTACACAACAGCAAATGAGAGAAGATCTGAACGCGCGTCAGAATGAAGAATATGGCTTGATCTTAGAACGAGTCAATAACGCAATAAAGATTATCGCTGAGAAAGAAGGCTATGATTTGATTCTGCAGCTACAAGATTCGGTTTACCGTAGTCAGCGCATTGATATTACCAATCAAGTAATCGAAGTGCTTGTCGAGCAAGACGCTACACTTCCGACTCAATCAGCAAAATAGCCTGCTTACCCAAATGGACAAAGGAAAAATAATATGAGTACTGTGATGGACATCCATGAAATTCTGAAATATTTACCGCATCGCTATCCTTTAATATTAGTGGATCGAGTGATTGATCTCGAACCCAATGTAAGGATCCTGGCGTTTAAGAATGTATCCATTAATGAACCCTACTTTGTTGGTCATTTTCCCCATCATCCCGTGATGCCGGGAGTATTAATCGTTGAAGCATTAGCACAAGCTGCTGCACTGCTAACCCTGAAATCCGTGAAAGCGGAGAATGACAAAAATCAAGTTTATTATTTTGTTGGTATTGATGGTGTTCGGTTTAAAAAACCGGTGATGGCGGGTGATCAGTTAATGCTAACCGTAGAGATAACAAGGCAAATTAAAGGAGTTTGGAAGTATCAGGCGCACGCTGATGTGGATGGGCAACGTGTGACAGATGCAGAATTAATGTGTACGGCTAGGGCGATTGATTAGTAGTTATAAAATCGCAGATGAATTAAATGATGGACGAAGCGGCCTGGGTCTGTGGTGTTGATGAAGCTGGAAGAGGTCCGCTAGCAGGGCCAGTCTACGCGGCAAGTGTTATTTTAGGAGCTGATTGCTCAATTCAAGGTCTAAAAGACTCTAAATTACTCAGTGAAAAAAAACGCCAATCACTCACCTTACTGATCAAGGAACATGCTAAAGCGTGGTCAATTGCTTCTGCATCGGTTGCTGAGATCGATCGACTCAATATTTTACAAGCGAGCTTACTTGCGATGAAACGAGCGATTGAGGCATTACCTATAATGCCAAAGATTGCTCTTGTCGATGGAAAACACGCACCTCGGTTAAATTGTGAAATAAGAACGATTGTAAATGGAGATCGCCTAATTCCTGAGATTTCAGCAGCATCAATCTTAGCAAAGACTGCGCGTGATGCTGAGATGATAGCGCTTCATGAGCGTTTTCCAGTATATGGATTTAACCGGCATAAGGGCTATCCTACTAAAGCTCACTTTGAGGCAATTCAGCGGCATGGCATCTGTGAAATTCATCGTAGAAGTTTTTCTCCCTGTCGATATTTCAATTAAGCTTTGATTTGTAGGGTGAAATTAAGCCATGATTAAGAAGAAGCGGATTCATATAAATGAATGATGGCTATTTGTTGCTATATTGAGCCTAATTATTTGAACGATTTATTTACCAACCCTGATGAGGAAAATATGCTTATCGATAAAGATACCGTGGTATCGCTGCATTTTTTTAAATTGACTAACCAGGAAGGGGAAGTTATTGATGAATCAAGTACACCAGTGAGCTATCTGCATGGTGGTTATGGGAGTATGTTTCCATCCGTGGAGTTGGCCTTACAAGGCAAAGAAGCGGGCTATGATTTGTCGTTATTAATGGAGCCTGAAGATACATTTGGAGAATACGATAGCGAGTTGATTCGTGTAGAACCTAGGAATGCTTTTCCTGATAATGTGCAGAAAGGAATGCAGTTCGAAGGAAGCGCAAATAATTCTGAAGATCAAATGGTTTATACGGTGATCGATGTAACGGATGATACCGTTGTCGTTGACGGTAACCATCCGCTAGCTGGCATCGCCTTAAAATTTGAGTGTTCGGTCATGGATGTAAGAGCAGCAACACTGGAAGAAATATCCCATGGCCATGTTCATGGTCCTCATGGACACCATCATTAATCATGCTGTAGGGTGGAGCGCACTTCTGGAAGGCAGGTGCGTTGGTTCAATTCCAAAATCCTGTGTTACTGTGGCCTAGACAAAGGGCATACCTGGTACATATTACTAGCGATGGTGTATAACTTGAAAAGATTGCCCAGGCTCTTTGCTGAACATCGAATGACTACGCAAATATAGAGGACAGTGTGCTTCCTCTACCGGAAATAGCCGGTTTAGTGGGACTGATTACACGTTTATTTGTTGGGAAACGGCTAAGAAGATTCAACTCAACCACAAATTAACTCAGAATTTCTCTGAAATGCGAAATTTGCGTCATTTTGCAAAGATCTCACCGAAATGGGTATTTCGGCCTAATCGAAGAATACTGGGGAAAAAATTCCTACGTTCCCCAGTTTGCTAAAGCTAACAAATAAAAGCTTATCGATTAAATCAACACTATATCACTATGCGTCAAACTTGGATGTGCGGTTGTTCCAAGCAAGGCAATTTGTATCGCTGGATTACCCCCTAAACCATCCTGATCGTAATATAGACCGCCACTGGTTGTATTATAAATCAACCTATCATCAGCATCATGCGCTGTAACTGCGTTTGCTGCTGACCAAAATTGTTCACTTGCTAAATTACCTGGATTAGTTCCCAAACCAGTAAATACGTTAAGACTAAAGTGAAGTACATCTGAGCCACTCTGAAAATCGGTAATCGTATCTTTATTACTCGTGCTATTGGGTTGGGAGCTGAATACAAACTTATCGGCCCCTGCTCCACCAGTAAGAATATCGTTACCATTATTACCATCGAAAACATCAGCAAATGCAGTACCAATAAGTGTATTTGCCCCATTATTTCCTATAATGGTGAGGCTATTGCCAATTGCCGCTGCATCAATTTTGATAGCCGCGATACCGGTGGTAATAGCAGTATCAGCTAACCCTACACCAATGACCACTTTCTCAATCCCTGTATCACCAGCGAACAAAGTTAGTGTACTTGCAGCTGTTGCAGCAAAACGAATTTCATCCACGCCGGACACCCCAGAGTCTGCAATTTCAGCAGTAGTATGTTCAGCAGAAGTGGAAATAAGATAAATATCAGCGCCGCTACCCCCATTCATGCTATCAATCCCTGATCTACCATCAAGTATGTCAGCATAGGCTGTTCCAGAAAGGGTATTAGGGCCATTGTTGCCAATTAATCTCAAGGAATTTGTAACCGCTGATGCATCGATATTGAGTGCAACGGTGCCGGTAGTGATAGCGCTAGTTTTTGTACCTGTACCGATAACGACCTGATCAATACCGGTATCACCAGCAAATAGTGTGAGTGTACTGGCAATCGTAGCAGCAAAACGTAACTCATCTGTGCCCACGTTCCCGGTATCAGCTATTTCTGCTTGTGCATGATAAGTTGCTGTGCTGACGATATAAATATCAGAGCCATTTCCACCATTCAACTGATCATGATAGGCCGTTCCGGTAATTAAATTATCCCCGGCATTTCCAATAATAATCAATGCATTGGATGAGGCACTTGCATTAACATTTAGTGATGTCATTGCAGTTGTGTTAGCTACACTCTCGATTCCGGTACCGATTACAACCCGCTCTAGCCCTGTATCACCTGAATAAATCGTCAATGTAGTATTAGCCACGATCGAAGCAAAACGTATTTCGTCTACCCCGGATGTACCCGTATCAGCAATTTCAGCTAATTTATGTTCGACATCTGTACTGATTAGATAAATATCAGCCCCATTACGACCATCTAGTATGTCTGCCCCAGCTTTTCCATCGATAACATCATTAAAAGCTGTCCCAGTAATGGTGTTATTCCCCGCATTTCCCATGATCATAAGCGCATTTGCAGCACCGCTCGCGTTAATATGAAGTGCAGCAGTACCTGAGCTTATCGCATTTGAGGCGGTCCCAGTTCCAATCACAACGCGTTCCACACCGATGTTCCCCGCAAAAACAGTCAAAGTACTTGCTATCGAGGCACTGAATCGAATTTCATCGACCCCATTCGAACCGTTATCCTCAATCTCAGCAGCACTGTGATCAACTGCAGCAGAAATAAGATAAATATCCGAACCTTCACCTCCTTTTAGAACATCGTTGCCACCTCCTCCATTCAGCGTATCATTACCCGATGTTGCTGTTAGTATATTGTTTCCAGCATTTCCAATAATCATTACCGGGGCCAAGAGCGCACTAGCATTGACATTTAGCGCTGTAGTTCCTGTTGTAACTGCTGTAGCAGCAGTTCCGGTTCCAATCACAATCTGTTCTATCCCGGTATCGCCTGAAAATAAAGTTAGCGTTCCGGTAGTGGTAGCCGTAAATCGAATCTCATCGACACCCACATTCCCACTATCATTGATTTCTGCTGAAGAATGATCAGTCGAACTTTCCATAATATAGATATCCGACCCTTCGTGACCGAGCAAGGTATCAACGCCTAACCCACCGAGAATTACATCATTAAAAGTACTGCCTTTGAGTGAATTAGATCCTGCATTGCCGATGAGGCTCAATCCTTTCACAGCAAGGCTCGCATCAATACCAGCCGATATAGTTCCTGAGGTATCAGCCGTGCTATTCATACCTGTTCCAATTACAACCTGTTCAACCCCAACATCCCCAGCATAAAGGGTTAGAATATTACCGCTCGTAGTAGCAAATCGTATCTCATCGATACCACTCGTGCCACTATCACTAATTTCTGCCTGACTATGCTCTGATGCTGAGTTTATCAAGTAGATGTCGGAACCACTCCCACCATTTAAACTGTCAACAAAATTAGTGCCTACTAAAACATTTGTTGCTGCATTTCCTAGGATAGTGAGGCCATTACCAACAGTGGCTGCATTGATATTTAGTGCGGCTGTTCCTGTTAGCGTTACCCGTTCAATACCTGTATCGCCTGAAAATAAAGTTAGCGTTCCGGTAGTGGTAGCCGTAAATCGAATCTCATCGACACCCACATTCCCACTATCATTGATTTCTGCTGAAGAATGATCAGTCGAACTTTCCATAATATAGATATCCG
>SSFW01000154.1 GCA_008015595.1 Nitrosomonas sp.
GTATATTGGAACCGACTTGCAACGGTTGCCAGTGGTTGGGGTCAACAATGGAAGAAGGTGAATTGACAGGCGTATAGCCCGTATAATCACTATAAGGAGCGCCACCATTCAAATCTCCAAGCTGATTTGCACCATCTTGATGCCGATACTGGATAACAGCAGCGGCAGCCACATTCCCGATCCCCTCTGCGGTATTGGTATCAGTCGACTGATCTGCTGGATTATAACCAAGCGATTTCATTATCCCATCAAAACTGGCCACTTCCGATGGGAAGAGATCAGATAGACAACGATATGCTGCAAAACTCACTGCTTTAGATTTATTAGCCATGGTATGCTCATTATCAGGGCGGCGTAAATCATCGTCCAGTCGCGTGCCTTTCGCCTTGGCATCATAAGCAGACCAAGCATCATACATGCAGGTATGGGTTATCGCCAATGCCCTTGCCACGATAGGAGGACCTGGATGAGTCACGCGAATAGCCTGAAGTGCAGCTTCATTCCAGTGAGTAATGAGCGTATCAGCTAAAACAGATTGGCTAAAGCAAAGCGATGCTAAGATCCCAGCACAATAAGTTGTTTTAGATCGAAATGGAACTTTCATTTTTTCCCCTTTATAAGAATTAATTTTCAGTCAGAAGGTATTTACATTATGGGCATCGAAAACAAATTGAATTTCCAGTTTGCTCGCTACCGGTGAAAATCTTACAAATTAAGATTGATAGAATCTGTGTGAAAAACCACATGAATCGATCCTTTGTAAAAAACTTCCGGGGTGCTTATACAAAGGCTAACTGTCATCAGTAATCAACACATTGAATTCTGTCGAAAGGTTGCCACTTCATCTATTGGTCATTGGTACATGATACTTTCCAAGAGAAAGTAGTATGAATTGCAGGAAGCGCTATTTTTTGAGTGGATAGCGTAATAAAAAAACAAATGAGCTCTCTTCAGAGATTCAGGAGCGAATTGTTAGCTAGTACATACGATCACCTGATCGTATCAAGCATCCTGGATACCCTATGAACTAGCGTATCCAGTAATAACGAGTGATAAGAATTACAACGCAGCTAAGAATGCAACGAGATCTGCTTTCTCTTGAGTTGTTAAACCCATACTAAAGCGATTGTTATAAAACTCCACAACTTCTGCTAAATTAGCAGCAGAACCATCATGAAAATAAGGTGGGCGTGATGCAACAGCGCGTAGGATTGGTCCTTTAAAACGACCAATATCTTTCCACTTCCCGGTAATCAACGCACGGCCAGGATCTGTTGATTTAACGATTTCACCTGTCGCTTTATTTTGTAACGTATATAAAGGCATATCAGGTGTACGCCGTGATTCATCGGCGATACCAATATTTAATGGCATCGGTGTCGAGTGGTTTCCAGAATTGGGGGTATTATGGCAAGTAGTGCAAGTACCCGGCAATACTGCTACGCCTAGATCATCATTAATGCCACTGACACCGGTAATTTGGATCGGTTTGCTGTTGAATAAATCTTCACCCCGTGCAATGGCTGCGCGGGCAGATTTAACTTGATGACTGTTACCCGGCGCATAACGATTCCAACGATCATAAAGCGCCATCACCTCTGAATTAAAAGGTGCAAGGGTTTTATAATCACCGACCAGCGTATCGTTGATACCAAAGTAGTAATCTTGTTTAACTAATTTCTTTGGCCCACCTCGTCCCTTTTCTGCTGTTAGTTCCCCCGCTTTCTTGTCATGGATCTGTGCTGTAAATAACTCCAGTTCAAATGCCACGATGGCATCGCGCTCTTCTTGCGTTAGTTCTCTTAGCGCTTCTGCATGCCCTAATGTCGCGTGATTCGATTGAGTAGATAAATCAAACGATACCGGTGAAAAACAAACCGCTGTCCCATAGATACAGTCAGTTGAATTAGCATCTTGGGTCGTTTCACGACCATCCCACATCACTGTGCTTAAAAATTTAAGATTAGTGGTTGGCATGGGTCTACGGAACAGTGAAAGTTCATTCTCGTTTGCAAAGCCATACGGATCATCTGTCTCGACTAAAATAAACTCAGCATCAGCCGGAATACCAATCCCTACCCGAATATTTCCCTTGTTGAGCAGCATGCTATAGGCTTCGCGTCTTTTTTCAACCGTTGAAACATCCGCCGTGGGAGAATTAGCGCCATCTACCAAACGAAAAATGGGATCGAGTCCAGCTGTTTTATCAAAAATTGCTTGCACACCCCTTGGTGTGATAGTCCATCCTTGCGAAGGGATATGGCATGAAGCACAGCTGCGTCCGTTGCTCCCCAAGTTTTTAAAAAATGGATTATTGAGATCAATAAAACCTGCAGTACTGTATGTCGCATCTTTTCCATGCGCATTCGTCGAGGTAAACATATTAGGTAATTGATTAGCGTGTCCATGCTTATCATCTGCTGACAGCGGCGTTAACACCAGCAAGAATGCAGCCGGTAACATAATTCGTATTGTCGATTCAATACAACGAATACTAAACATTTGATCTCCTGTTTATTTGTCTATTGGTTTAAGAAAATTACCTAGATTTACTACCTAATTATTTTGAGAACAGCAAGTTGATTTACTTATTACATCACTTGAGTCCGCTTTCACTTCCCTTATAAGAATTAATTTTCAGTCATAAGATACATCAACTGTAGGCATCGAAAACAAATTTAATTTCTAATTTGCCCACTGCCGATAAAAATCTTACTAATTCGGATTCATAGGGTCTGTGTGAAAAAACACATGCGCAGATTTTGTAAGAACCCTTTAAGTTGCTTACATAAAGATTGACCATCATCAGTAACCAACACGCCGAAGTCTGTCGAAAATCGCTTGCTTCATCTATTGGCCCTTTGTACAGGACGAATACCAATATAAAATTGATTTTTATAAAAGATTACAAGACACATTGAAACAACACGAAGCGCATAATACATACTTGGAAACTGACCCGAGTAGAGATGTTTTCAATCTTTCTATTTCTGTTGCGTTTAACGATTCCATTCCTTCCATTACACTATCACTACTCCAATCATTTAAGCGAGGTCAGCCATGAAACCTCATGCGTTTGTCGCGATGCCCTTTGGCATCAAAAAAGATAACCAAGGCAATCTAATCGATTTCAATCGTATCTACAGTGAACTCATCCAACCAGCGCTGCGCACTGCTGGCTTACAGCCATTGAGAGCCGATGAAGAGCATCGTACTGGCGATATTCGCACGGATATGTTTCAAGAGCTTTTACTGGCCGATCTCGTCATTGCGGATATCACGCTCGACAACCCCAATGTTTGGTATGAGCTAGGGATACGGCATGGCCTGCGGGCACGCGGTGTCGTTTTAATTTGTGGTGGTGAGATTTCCACTGCGTTTGATCTCTATACGGATCGCAAATTGCGCTACCACATCAAAGCGGAAGGCCCAGATCCCCTGTTAGTCGGTGCTGATATTCAAAACTTGACCGAAATGGTCAAAGCCACGATGCAATCATGGCATGGGCGCAAAACCAGCCCTGTTTATCAGCTACTACCCCATCTTCAGGAGCCGGACTGGAAATCGCTGCGAATTGGCGGTATCCAAGAATACTGGGAGAAATACCAGGCTTGGGAAAATCGAATCAAACTTGCGGTCAACGCCGGATACCTGGGGGATGTGTTGGTGCTCGCAGATGAAGCGCCTGTCGCGGCATTACGCGCAGAAGCCTGGATTAAAGCGGGCAAAGCGCTTCGTCAACATGAGCATTTCCACTTCGCGCTCGATCAACTCGAACGTGGCCTTGCCATTGAACCGGATAATCTACTGGGATTACACGAAAAAGGGATTTGTTTGCAGCGCCTAGCCCAGCGCAACGAATCTGGTTATTCCTTAGATCGGGCACGCACGCATTACCAAAGCATCCTCAGCCAGGAAAACTATAAACACGATCCCGAAACTTGGGCATTGTTGGGGCGTATCGATAAAGACGCGTGGTATAGCACCTGGAATCAACCCAATCAAACGACACAAAGTTACCGCGACGAAGCCGCTTACCAATCGCCGTTACTAAAAAACGCTATCGAAAGCTATCGCACCGCTTACCGCTTTAATCCTGGGCATTACTACTCGGGAATTAATGCGCTAACCCTGATGTATTTATACGAAGATCTCACTCACGATACTCGATATCACCCAGAAATGAGCGCCATGGCCGGTGCGATCCGCTTTGCAGCTTACGTTGAAACGGAAACTCACCCTTCATTCTGGCCTCAAGCCACGCTCGGCGACCTGGAAATATTGGTGGGTACCCCAGAAACCGTGAAAGCTGCGTATAAAGAAGCGATTGCAGACAATGACAACCAAGACTTTACGCTCCATTCCAGCTTGCAACAATTGCAACTGCTCAATCAGTTAAACTTTCATCCTGAAAATGTGGCAGCCGGTATCGAAACCTTTGAACGTGCACTTCAACGATTAACCAAACTAAAAACCGATCAGGAAGTACCCCGTCAAGTCTTCCTATTTAGCGGCCATATGATTGACGCGCCCAATCGACCCACACCGCGCTTTCCGGCAGAGAAAGAAGCGAGCGCAGCACAACACATCGCAACTGCACTGAAAAATTTAGGCGCCGGTCCTCAAGATTGGGCGCTCACACAAGGCGCTTGTGGCGGTGATTTATTATTTACCGAAGCATGTCAGCAATTGGGGGTAAAAGTGCAATGGCTGCAACCCTTCGATGAACCCGAATTCATCCAGAAATCAGTGGTCTGCCACAGCGAAGCCTGGCGATCCCGCTATTTAACTGCCAAAGCCAAACTTGCGTTTGAAATTCGCGCAGCCCCTCAAGCGTTAGGTGCCATACCGACTGACAGTGATCCCTATGAACGCTGCAATCTTTGGCTACTTTATACTGCGCTCGCGCAGGGCATCCAGAAAGTACAATTCATTTGCCTGTGGGACGGGGGCGGTGGTGATGGTCCCGGCGGAACCGCGCATATGTATCATGAAGTCAAGCGAAGAACCGGGCAGGTGACAAGGATCGATACTCATGCACTTTAACGGTAACTTTCTCCAAGAAACATGCACCCAACGCAGCAAAGCTCGCTGCGCAATTTCAGTGTAAATTCGACTGCATGGCTTTAATCCGTTCCATCACGCTTTCGAGCACACGGCGACGTTGAACAGCATCTTTTTCCTCGAGCGCTGTCAATAAATCCAATAGCACCTCACGTTGCGCAGCGAGCTGAGGTTCCTGGTTCACATAGTATTTTGCCCCCGAGAAATGCCAACCCGGTTCAAAATCAGCCGGGAGTTTATCGAGCAGCGCGAGTAATTCCTCACCGATGATCCGCGCTTGGTATATTTCATGCAATGCAAGCCAATTTGCAATACGAATTCCTTGCAAACCAACACGTGTTCCAGGTTCTAGATCGTTGTGCGTCATTAAAGCCGCAAGCTGCTGCTCAGCTTCAGCAAAGCGGCCCGTGGTAAAGTGCGCCTCCGCAAAACTAGCACGGGCTGATAGATCGTCTGAATGTCGTTGCAGCCATTGCTGGTGCACAGTCAATGCGTCGTGAAAAGCAAACAGGAATTCATGATATAAAATAGCTGCTGCCTGATAGCTCTGTTCATTATCGGAATCAATTTCCAGCACATCCCGATATGCCTGCACCGCTTGGCTTAATAATTGCGTTCCCGCTTCCCCTTGCGTGCGTATCCCTTGATCACTCAGCACAATCCCCAGATTATTTTGCGTCGCCGCCCAATCCCGCGGCAGCGCTTCTCGTGTTCTCACGGTCAGTGCTTCCCGATACGCTTGTACCGCTTGGCTTAATAATTGCGTTCCCGCTTCCCCTTGCGTGCGTATCCCTTGCTCCCTCAGCACAATCCCCAGATTATTTTGCGTCGCCGCCCAATCCCGCGGCAGCGCTTCTCGTGTTCTCACGGTCAGTGCTTCCCGATACGCTTGTACCGCTTGGCTTAATAA
>SSFW01000048.1 GCA_008015595.1 Nitrosomonas sp.
AGTATCAGGGTTAGAAGTCGGTGCAGATGATTATGTAATCAAACCGTTTTCACCGCGTGAGCTGGTTGCAAGAATTAAAGCGGTGTTACGTAGACGGCTACCAGAGGCCTCAGATGAAATCGTTGAAACAGGGGGGTTAAAGTTGGATCCGGCCACTCATCGTGTGATGGTGACCGATAGCGCAGATAAATCAAAATCAATCGAAGTCAATCTTGGGCCGACGGAGTTTCGATTATTGCATTATTTAATGACGCATACGGAACGTGTACATACGCGAGGACAGTTATTGGATCGCGTTTGGGGTGATCATGTTTTCGTAGAAGATCGAACGGTCGATGTTCATATACGTCGCTTACGTCGTGCTTTGGAAGATGTAGGTAAGGATGATTTGATTCAAACCGTGCGGGGTGCGGGTTATCGGTTTTCTTACCAATGTGAAGTTGATACTCATTAATCGGTATATCATTTAATAAAGTACGGCGGTTGGTTGAATGAAATAGTGTACGACCGACTTAGACTTAAGCTACTATATAGCGCCTTAATCAATTTAAGTCGCCTTGATAATTTTTAGCGTTAAATGCTCATTGTTTAGAAGTCATTGCTTGTCAAAAATATGAGCAATGATCTACCTGCATTTCAGATCGATTTCTTAGCTATCCTAACGTCAGAATAAATGGAAATTCGAGATTCTGTAACCAAACCCTACCTTTCTTTGGAATCAATACGTGTTTGAGATAGGGCGTCGATTTGTCGGGATCGTATTGCTGATCATCGTTTCCGTAATACTTGGATTTTTCTTTGATGAGATGATAGCACTGCTTTTCTTAAGTTCAATCTTACTGATCATTGTCAGTTACCATATCATTTCATTAGCTTCACTGGACCGTTGGCTGCAGCGCTATGATCCGTCTTCTCAAGTAATGGCTTCCGTTCCTAATAACTTTGGTGCTTGGGGCGATGTTTTTGTGCGGTTGACGCGCTATATGCGGCGTTATTATCGTAGCCGACAAAGCTTGAGCCGGGCATTAGAGCGCCTGCAAAGGGCCACTTCAGCCATGCCGGATGGAATTGTGATTTTGGATAAGATCGACCGGATTGAATGGTGTAATCCTGTTGCAGAGCAGCACCTAGGATTAGACTTAAAAATGGATATTGGGCAGCATATTACGCATTTAGTGCGACAGATGCAGTTTGTGGAGTATCTAACTTCGGGGGATTTTAGTAAACCAGTTATAATTAAGCAATCGCGCTATCAGGAGATCATGCTATCGTTACAGCTCGTGCCTTACGGGGATGAGGAAAAATTGTTGATCAGTCGAGACATTACGCGATTTGAGAAGATGGAGATTATGCGTCGGGATTTTATTGCCAATGTCTCGCACGAGCTCAGAACCCCTCTGACGGTAATCAATGGATTTCTTGAAATGCTTCAAGATAATGGAATGAAAGATAGCGATATGGAGAAACATGCGCTCGGATTGATGAGCCAGCAAAGTCGGCGCATGCAACGACTGGTCGAGGACTTACTAACGTTATCGCGATTGGAAAATGGACAAAATGTTTTGCGTGAGGAAGAAGTGGATATGAAAGAGCTACTCCAGAATCTCCTTCATGAGGCTCAATCTTTAAGTGCAGCGCGCCATACCATCACCCTACAGTTAAAAAAAGATGATATCAATGTGCTTGGTAGCGCGGATGAGTTGCGAAGTGCGTTGGGGAATTTAGTCAGTAACGCTGTGCGTTATACCCCGGATGGGGGTGATATCGTTTTATCTTGGGGGGAAGAGAAAGGTTTATTTTATGTTCGAGATAGTGGCATCGGTATCGAACCTCAGCATATTCCCCGCTTGACTGAACGATTTTATCGAATCGATCGGAGTCGTTCACGTGAAACCGGGGGAACTGGGCTTGGATTAGCGATTGTCAAACATATTTTGAATCGACATCAAGCGCGCATGGATATTATCAGTGAATTAGGAAAAGGGAGTACGTTTAAAGTGTGGTTTCCACTAAAACGATTACAAGCAACAACCAAAAATAGCTTACCAGAAGTGGTGGAAGCTCAGTTGGAACATAGCCAATTCATGCCACCGCAACAATAATAATTAATTAACTGTTAGGCAGAAATGACTGAGATGTGGGGAATTAGCGTGATTTGGATTAATTCCCTCGATGGTAGGCGCGATTGGACTCGAACCAACGACCCCCACCATGTCAAGGTGATGCTCTAACCAGCTGAGCTACGCGCCTAAGCGTGCTTGCATTCTAACTGAAAAGAAAATCCGCTTCAAATTTATTGTTTAAACATCAATGAAATCGACAAAATATAATCCTCCCCGATGGCTTTGGGGCGGTAATGCACAGACTATTTATCCCTATCTAATGAGCCAGCCAGCATCGATTCCCTACCGGCGAGAGCGATGGGAGCTTGATGATGGGGATTTTATTGATGTGGATTGGTTAGATGGCGAGGGAAATAAGCCACTTGTTGTATTGTTTCATGGATTAGAGGGTGGATCGCGAAGCCATTACGCGTTGAGTATGATGCGCTATTTACAGAGTCGCCAGTGGAATGGGGTCGTCATTCATTTTCGTGGATGCTCAGGTTATCCGAATCGGTTACCGCGTGCTTATCATGCTGGAGATTCTGCAGAAATTGACTGGATGCTAAAGCGCATTGCTTCAATACAATCCTCACAACTACAAAAATCAAATCGCACTATCTATGCAATGGGAGTCTCTCTGGGAGGCAATGCGCTATTAAAATGGCTAGGGGAACAAGGGAAAATGGCGAGTCAGTACATCGCAGCTGTGGCAGCGATATCAGTTCCCATGGATTTGGTTGCTGCTGGCAATGTATTGGATAAGGGATTTAATCAGCTTTATACGCGGCATTTTTTAAGCTCCTTAAAGCAAAAAATAGTGGGTAAACAAAAAAAATTTCCAGGCTTATTTGACATTAAAGCGGTTACCCAATGCGCGACGTTATATGAATTCGATAATTTGGTAACGGCACCCTTACATGGATTTCGTGATACCGATGAATATTGGACGACATCGAGTAGTAAACCCTGGTTACGGGTGATTGAAGTACCCACGCTCGTACTGAATGCGAAAAATGATCCTTTCTTGCCAGCACATGCATTACCCGAGTATTCAGCGGTTTCTTCGGCGGTAACGCTGGAGTATCCTGAACAAGGGGGGCATGTTGGTTTCTTACATGGCTCATTTCCCGGTAAATTGATGTGGCTGCCCGAACGTATACTTCGTTTCTTTGAAGGGGTAAACTGTAATAATCAGTGACTTATAAGTTTCTTTTACCAAAGTTTATGACTTAGTATTATCATGAGATCTAACGGCTATAGAAGTTATGGTCGTGAATATCGATATTGATAGTCAATCTACCGCAGGGGAGGTGATATGCTAAGGTTCGATCGAATTGCTTTGATATTACTGATTTTCTTTTTCTCAGAAGCCTATGCCGCAGGATGGGAGAAGGTAGAAATACCCAGTACTGAGTTAACGATACTGGATGATAATGGACAGTATAAAGATATTAAGCCAGGTTGCGCATTTAGTTATTTACCTGATGAAGCAGGATTACCGAATAAGCCATTTCATTTTTATTACCGGAAAGGGACTAAGCCACAAACACTGATTTTCTTTAATGGGGGAGGTGCCTGTTGGAATGATGCAACCTGTACAACATCCCTAACGGTTCCAGTTTCAAGCACAACACGGCCTGCCTATAATCCTTCCATGGATTTTGAAAATGATCCAGAAAGTGTAGGGGGAATACTTGATTTTGCTCGTGCAGATAACCCGCTGAAAGATTGGAATATGGTATTTATTCCCTATTGCACGGGTGATGCGCATATTGGTTCGAACGATAAAATTTATGCCGATCCGTTAGGAATCATTAATGCTGGTAATCCTATCATGGTACAGCACCGGGGTTTCGATAATTTTATGGCGGTGCGCGAGTGGCTAAAGCATAGATATGATCGATTCTATACCGAAAAAGTGTTAGTGGCTGGATCGAGTGCCGGTGCATATGGAGCGTTAATGAATTTTTCTCGATTGCATCGTATTTATCCGAGCATGACGAAAATTTCACTATTGTCTGACGCGGGTGCGGGTGTATTTACCAATAATTTTTTGAATACCGTTTTTGAGCCGAATGGTCCATGGGGAACAGAGAATACCTTAGCGACTTGGATACCGGGAATCAATCAGATTAGTAGCTATAACGATCTAAATTTTTTTACTAATTTGGCAACGGGTATCGAACGTTATTTTACCAAAAGTAAATTTGCGTATGTCACGACTGCTTGGGATGGTGTTCAAGTGTTATTTCTCAATATTATGAAAAAAACAGATCAGGGAATCAATGATCCAAACGAATGGTTCAATTTAACACCTGAAGTCTTTGTCGAGTGGAATTTGAGAATGTTGGCTTCATTTAACGTGAATGTATTATTCAATAGCAACGCTAAGTATTACGTAAGCGCAGGAACCTATCACGCGGGTTTAGTTGATGTGTTCGCACCTGATATCTTTTATACTGAGAACAGTGCGAGTGGTATTTTCTTAAAAGATTGGGTTAATCGGCTAGTCATCAATGATAAAAGGTATCCTTTGATTAATTTGATGTGTAGTGGTACCTGTGGAGCGCCTTTTTAAGGAAAGAAAGTAATCACTTTCTGAGAGAGGTATAGGTGTAGTCTCTGGTATTTGTTACGAGAGACTACACAAAATTTAAAATGGCTGCAGTATTAACATTAGAGTAATTTTGCAATAAAGGCCTTCTCGACATTTCCGGTTAATGGGATCCGAACGCGATGGCCGCTTCCTGGGGCAACATCGATAGTTTTGCCATTATGATCTTGCATATAGTCAAGTTCGATAATACGATTTCCCGATGGATGAATGATTTCCAGCCGATCACCAATACCAAAGCGGTTCTTGACAAGAATCTCGACCATTCCGTTGGATTTATCTGAAGTAGTGATATCTCCAACATATTGGCTTTGATTGGATTCGGAGTGACCGCGCAGGTAATTCTGAGTTTCTTGACTTGCATGGCGCTGATAAAAACCAGCCGTATACCCGCGATTCGCCAGATTTTCGAGTTGACCAAGCAAGGTGTAATCAAACGGACGTTTTGCGACAGCATCATCAATGGCTTTTCGATATATTTGTGCGGTTCGTGCAACGTAATAGGCTGATTTAGTGCGCCCCTCAATTTTGAACGAGTCAATTCCAATATGAATGAGTTGCTCAATATGTTCAATCGCGCGTAAGTCTTTTGAGTTCATGATATAAGTTCCATGCTCATCTTCTAGAATGGGCATCAATTGACCAGGCCTTTCTTTTTCTTCAATCAAATAAACATGATTGGCTGCAGGGTGGCGAATTGGCGAAGCGTCATCCAATGCAGACTGAGAAACTGCTTGATTAAAGTCGAAGTCAATCGTTTGCAGCGCTTGAATATCACCCTCCGGATTTTCTTGAGCCGGTTTGACTTTATAGTCCCAACGGCAGGAGTTGGTGCAGGTACCTTGGTTGGGGTCGCGGTGGTTAAAATACCCAGATAACAAACATCTTCCTGAGTAGGCGATGCATAATGCGCCATGGACGAAAACTTCGAGTTCAATGTCAGGACATAGCTGCCGGATTTCAGCTATTTCTTCCAGAGAGAGTTCACGTGATAGGATAATGCGAGTGAGGCCAATTTTTTGCCAGAACTTAACGGCAGCATAATTTACCGTATTGGCTTGAACTGAGAGGTGAATGGGAATTTCCGGCCATTTCTCTCGTACCATCATGATTAGACCTGGATCAGCCATGATCAGGGCATCTGGTTTCAAATCGATGACAGGCTCCATATCTGCCATATAGGTTTTGACTTTACGGTTATGGGGCATGAGGTTGCTCGCGACAAAAAATTTCTTGTTAAGTTGATGTGCCTCAATAATTCCAGTGCGCAGTTGTTCAAGTGAAAATTCATTATTGCGAGCCCGTAACGAGTAGCGTGGCTGACCTGCATAAATTGCATCAGCCCCAAAAGCATAGGCGGTCCGCATTTTTTCTAAAGAACCTGCTGGGAGTAATAGCTCTGGCAAAGTTTGCATGATGTAAAATGACCAATATTGGCTTGGATAATTAATTAATTGATGTAAATTGTAGCACTATGCCTATAGATCCTGCTTTTATTCATTTACGACTGCACAGCGAATATTCGATAACGGACAGTATTATTCGGATTGATGAAGTATTAGCAAGAGCAGCTCAAGATCATATGCCAGCCCTAGCGCTTACTGATTTGGGTAATTTATTTGGACTCGTTAAATTTTACCAAAGCGCAGAGAAAATAGGGATAAAGCCCATCATTGGCTGTGATGCTTGGATTAGTAATGAAGCTGATCGAAACAACCCCTTTCGCGTACTATTGCTATGCCAGACCCACTCGGGCTATCTATTATTGTGCCGATTGTTGTCGCGTGCCTATCGTGAAAATTTATTCCGGGGCAGGGCAGAACTGAAGAAAGCATGGCTTCATTCTTCTGCAGAAGGAACTGAAGATTTAATTGCAATATCCGGCGCACATTTTGGGGAAGTGGGTCAATTGGTAATACAAAATAATCTGCAGGAAGCCCAAGTAGTCAGTAAAGAATGGTCTGAATTATTTCCGAATCGATTTTATCTGGAGATTCAACGAAATGGGCGGGTGGATGAAGAACGGTTTATTCGAAACTCGCTGATACTCGCTGCCCAATTAAATATTCCGATTGTGGCCACGCATGCCATTCAATTTTTGGATGCAAAAGATTATAAAGCACATGAAGCTAGAGTTTGTATTGCGGAAGGTTATGTACTAGGAGATCGGCGGCGTCCCCGTGCATTTACTGATCAGCAGTATTTTAAAACACAAAGTGAAATGCAAGCTTTGTTTGCGGATATTCCGGAAGCGCTGGCCAATAGTGTCGAAATTGCGAAACGATGTAATTTGCAGCTTGAACTGGGTATTAATCGATTACCGTTATTTCCAGTACCTGACACGACCAGCATTGAAGCATATTTAAGCAACCAGGCACTATCAGGCTTAAAGCAGCGTTTACAAGCTTTGCCAGAGAATGAATTCAACCAAAAATTACCAACTTATCAGGATAGACTCAATTTTGAAGTGAACACCATTATCCAGATGGGGTTTGCCGGCTATTTTCTCATTGTTGCGGATTTTATTAATTGGGCTAAGCAGAACAACATTCCCGTTGGTCCTGGTCGAGGATCTGGAGCTGGCTCTTTAGTAGCTTATTCGTTAGGAATTACCGATCTCGATCCGCTACGATATGATTTGTTGTTTGAACGTTTTCTAAATCCAGAACGTATCTCGATGCCTGATTTTGATATTGATTTTTGCCAAGACCGTCGTGAAAGTGTCATCGAGTATGTAAAGAACCGATATGGTATGGAAAGCGTCTCTCAAATCGTGACATTTGGGACGATGGCTGCCAAAGCAGTGATACGGGATGTTGGGCGTGTTTTAGATTTACCATTCAATTTTGTTGATCAACTTGCGAAATTAATTCCATTCGAATTAGGGATGACACTAAAGAAAGCGCGCGCTATTGAGCCTCAGTTTGAGTCGCGTGCACGAGAAGAAGAGGATGTGCGCAATTTATTAGAGTTAGCTGAAAGCCTCGAAGGTATTACCCGAAATGTGGGTATGCATGCTGGTGGCGTGCTGATTGCACCCGGAAAAATTACAGATTTCTGTCCAATTTATTGTGCGGAAGCGAGTGAATCTGTGGTCAGTCAGTTTGATAAAGATGATGTTGAAAAAATTGGACTCGTTAAGTTTGATTTTCTGGGTTTAAAAACACTAACGATTCTTGATCAAGCAATCAGTGACATCAATCAGCAACAGCTCCATGATATTAAATATCAAACCGAGCCTGAATCAACCGGCGGCATCTCTTTGAATCAAATTGCTTTGGAAGATCCTGAAACCTATGCTTTATTAAGAAAAGGCAATGCGGTGGGGATTTTTCAATTTGAATCGCGAGGCATGAAAGATTTATTACAAAAAGCCAAACCCGATCGATTTGAAGATCTAATTGCCTTAGTTGCGCTTTATAGGCCAGGTCCTATGGATTTGATTCCTGATTTTATAGAGCGTAAGCATGGGATTCAACGTGTCGAGTATTTGGATCCAAGACTTGAGCCCATATTAGGACCAACCTATGGTGTGATGATTTATCAAGAACAAGTGATGCAGATTGCGCAAGTCATTGGTGGTTATAGTTTGGGTGGAGCCGATTTATTGCGTCGCGCTATGGGTAAGAAAAAGGTTGAGGAAATGGCTCAGCAGCGTGATATTTTTGTTGAAGGTGCAATCAAAAATGGATTGACTGAACAGAACGCCATTAAGCTATTCGATCTCATGGAGAAATTTGCGGGATATGGATTCAATAAGTCTCATGCGGCAGCTTATGCATTAATTGCGTTCCAGACCGCTTATCTCAAAGCGCATTATCCAGCGGCTTTTCTAGCTGCCTGTTTGTCTGCGGAAATGAATGATACAGACAAGATTAATGATTTTTATGAGGATTGCAAAGTAAATGGAATTAACGTTTTACCGCCAGATATCAATTTCTCGATGTATCGGTTTGTACCTACCGATGCAAAAACGATTCGCTATGGGTTAGGCGCTGTTAAAGGCACAGGGGAAAATGCGATTACAGCTATTGTACAAGCGCGTGAACGGAGTGGTTTGTTTACTGATCTCTTTGATTTTTGTAAGCGCGTAGACCGCCGGGTTGTGAATCGGCGTAGCATCGAATCCTTAATTCGAGTCGGTGCTTTCGATGGTATCCAGTCCAATCGTGCCATGTTATTTGCGTCAGTTGGCAGTGCAATGGAATTTGCTGAACAATCGAGTTTATCAACTCAGCAAGTCAATCTATTCAGCGAAACTGAAGTTAATGCTCAGCTACCTACCTTACTTGAGCATGTGGCATGGTCTGAAAAAGAAAAGTTACAAAATGAAAAACTAGGTCTTGGGTTTTATTTTAGTGGTCATCCCTTTTCGTTTTATCTAAAAGAATTGAATCAATTTATCACGACGCGTTTAGATAAACTTCGATCACAGCGTGAGCCACAATTGATTGCCGGAATAATCCATGCGATCCGAACGCAGATGACCAAGCGAGGGAAAATGGCAATCGTTACACTCGATGACGGCCGGGCACGGGTCGATATCGTGATTTATAACGAAATCTTAGGCGAACATAGTAGTTGGTTAAAGGAAGATCAATTATTAGTTGCGAAGGTAATCATCGGTAACAGTATGAATGATCCCAATGAACTGCGAATCACGGCGGAGAAATTATATGACCTTACCAATGCACGCTCTCAATCCGCGAAGAAGATTCAATTTACGATTAATCAGTCAATCATTGATTGTAAATTGGTTGTGCCTAAGTTAAAGGAATTGATTGCTGCGAGTTTACCCGTTGCTAAAGGCGATCATGGGCAAGTACAACCCACACGATGCCCCGTTACAATTCTTTATCAAAATCAGCAGGCAACGTGTGTGATTGAGCTGGGTGATGCATGGCACGTTTTATTAAGTGATTTTTTTATTGAATCGGTTTCTCAGTTATTTAAACCCGAAAATGTCGAGATTCTATACTGAGCAAGTTCGATGAATCTAAGTTTAAGACTCGAATAAAGGACTCATCGGATACTCTAATGCTTCTTTGATGGTAACTAACGAGAGAACGGCTTCTTTACCATCAATAATGCGGTGATCGTAGGAAAGCGCAAGATAATTCATCGGTCTAATTACAATTTGACCGTTTTCAACAACGGGACGTTCTTTGGTAGCATGAATGCCTAAAATAGCGCTTTGGGGAGGATTAATGATCGGGGTAGACAGCATTGATCCAAAAACACCACCATTAGTAATGGAAAATGTTCCGCCGGATAATTCATCAATGGTGAGTTTACCGTTTTGAGCGCGAGTAACAAAATCGGCAATTTGCTTTTCAATTTCTACTTGTGTTAGTTGATCTGCATTTCTAAGAATTGGCACAACCAGGCCCCGTGGGCTGGCAACAGCAATTCCGATATCGTAATAGGGATGATAGATGATGTCATTTCCATCGACTGAAGCATTGATGATCGGGAATTTTTTTAGTGCCGCGACAACTGCTTTAACAAAGAACGACATGAAACCTAATTTGACCCCATGTTCTTTCTCAAACTTATCCTTATATCGTGTGCGTAGATCAATCACGGCTTGCATATTGACTTCATTAAAAGTGGTCAGAATTGCTGCTGTCGATTGAGATTGCACAAGTCGTTCCGCAATGCGCATTCTGAGACGGGTCATTGGGACACGTTGCTCAAGTCTTTCAGTGTTACTCGCTAATTGCTCCATATTCGGTACTTCAGAAAGTATGCTGGCAGGGGTGGAAGTAACCTCAGCGGTCTGCGGTTTGCTTTTAATGTGATTCGCGATATCTTCTTTGGTGACGCGACCTTCTCGGCCGGTTCCTACGATTGAGTTGACTTCATTTTGCTTTAACTGATTTTCCTCCGCCATTTTTTGGGCTGCTGGCATGAGTATTTTGGCTATTTGATTTTTAGTTTCTGGTTTAGGTTTCACGGTGCCTTGATTTACCGTCGAACTTGAGCTAACTGAGGCTGTGGAAGTCATTTCTGTTTCAATCTTGGCTATGATTTCCCCACTTTTGACGGTTGCTCCATCATTTTTTAGTATTTCAATTAAGATACCATCCTGCGTTGCAGGTAGTTCAAGTACAACTTTATCGGTTTCAATATCGATTAAATTCTCACCACGAACTACTTTTTCACCTTGCTTCTTATGCCAAGAAATCAAAGTGGCTTCAGCGACTGATTCGGATAATTGAGGAACTTTGATTTCAATAAGCATATTATTTTCCTTATTAAAGGTTGTCTCTGAAAGCTGCTTCGATGAGTTCATTTTGCCTGAATCGATCCAATGCCAAATATCCTACGGATGGTGAAGCTGAGGAAGGTCGTAACGCGTAGCCAAGTTTTTGATCAGGACGTTTATGTCGAATAATATAATGTTGAATTCGATGCCAAGCGCCTTGATTTCCAGGTTCTTCTTGACACCAAATGATTTCCTTTGCTTGTCCATAGCGATCAATTTCTTGTTGAAAATCTTCATGAGGAAAAGGATAAAGTTGTTCAAGACGAATGAGCACCATATCCGTGATTGCTTTTTTTCTTCGATATGCGAGTAGCTCATAATAAATTTTTCCACTACACAATATGATCCGTTTAACCTGATCAGGTGACAGATTTTCCGTTTCTGGAATAACGGGTTGAAAATGACCCATAGCAAGATCCTCGAGTAAAGAAACGGATTCTTTATTTCTTAGCATACTCTTGGGCATCATGACGATTAATGGCTTGCGCATGGGGCGTATCATTTGTCTGCGAATCAAATGAAATATTTGAGCTGGCGTAGACGGAATGCAAACTTGAATATTATACTCAGCGCAGAGTTGCAGATAACGTTCCAATCGTGCTGAGGAATGCTCAGGGCCTTGACCCTCATAGCCATGGGGAAGCAGCATTACCAAACCACATAATCGTCCCCATTTAGCTTCTCCCGAAGTGATGAATTGATCAATGACTACCTGAGCACCATTCGCAAAGTCACCAAATTGAGCCTCCCAAATGACTAATTCATTGGGTTGGGCAGAGGCATAGCCGTACTCAAACCCTAAAACGGCTTCTTCCGAAAGTATAGAATCGATCACGGTGAAATCAGGTTGCGTGGGCGTAATATGTCTTAGTGGAATGTAAGTACCATTTTCCCACTGCTCTTGTTCTCGATTTTGATCGTGTAATACGGCATGCCGATGAAAGAAGGTGCCACGGCCACTGTCCTGACCAGAAATCCGAATTGGAAAGTTATCTTTCAAAAGTGTTGCATAGGCTAAATTTTCAGCCATTCCCCAATCAAGCGGTAGTCTCCCTTTCCCCATCTCGCGTCGATCAGTCAAAATTTTTTCAATCCGTGGGTTTAATTTGAAACCAGTGGGAATGTCTGTGAGTCTCTCAGCTACGGCTATTAAATCATCAATTGGTACAGCGGTTACCACTGGTTGATTCCATTTGCCTGAATTAAGGAAAGGCACCCAGTTAACCGCGTGAGGTGATTTATAATCATAGCGGATCGTTTTGTTTGGATTAATGCCAGCATCCATTGCGTCCCGGTATGCCTGAACCATCTCATCCGCTTCAGTTTCATGGATGACATTGGATGCGAGCAGCTTGTCTGCATATAGTTTTCTTGTGCCAGGGTGTTTGTTAATAATCCGGTACATTGAAGGTTGTGTCACCATCGGTTCATCTTGTTCATTGTGGCCTTGTTTGCGGAAGCAAACCAGATCAATGATGACGTCTTTGTGAAATTGCATGCGGAAATCTAAAGCAATCTCAGTGGCCATAACGACAGCTTCAGGGTCATCGCCATTCACATGAAAAATTGGGGCCTCAATCATTTTGGCGATATCAGTACAGTAGAGCGTCGAGCGACTATCTCGTGGATCTGATGTTGTAAAACCAATTTGATTGTTGATAATGATATGGACTGTTCCACCTGTACCATAGCCACGGGTTTGCGATAAATTAAGTGTTTCCATCACAACCCCCTGCCCAGCAAAAGCAGCGTCACCGTGGATTAATACGGGAATGACGAGTTGCCCTTGTTTGTCACTGAGTCGATGTTGGCGTGCCCGAACGGATCCTTCAACCACAGGATCAACGATTTCGAGGTGGGAAGGATTGAAAGCTAGCGCTAGATGTACGATACCACCGGGAGTCATGACGGCAGAGGAGAAGCCTTGATGGTATTTAACATCACCTGCCATTAGTGTTTGGACATGCTTGCCTTCAAATTCGAGAAATAAATCTGAGGGCATTTTTCCCAATGTATTAACCAGTACGTTCAGTCGACCACGATGCGCCATACCTAAAACAATTTCTTGAACTCCCATCAATCCCGCATGCTGGATAAGTTGATCTAATAATGGGATAAGGCTTTCATTACCTTCACCTGAAAAGCGCTTCTGGCCGACATAGCGAGTATGCAGGTATTTTTCTAATCCTTCCGCAGCAGTTAAACGTTCTAAGATATGCTTCTTATACTCATTCCCATAACTGGGTTGTGCGCAGGTGCTTTCTAGGCGACTTTGAATCCAACGCTTTTGTTTTAAATCGGTAATGAACATATATTCAGCGCCGATCGTATTGCAATAAGTTTGCTGAAGAATTTGTAATATGGTTCGAAGCGGCGCATGTTCCGGGCCGACTAGCGACCCGGTGTTAAAGTTTGTGTCCAGATCATTCGCTGTTAATCCATGAAAAGCAGGGTCAAGTTCTGGAACATCGAGTAGCGGCTGATGGTTGAGTGGGTCAAGTTTGGCACATCTTACACCTAGGAATCGATACATATTGATCAACTGCAACACTGCAATTTGCTTACGTTCTTTGGTTTCATCGTAAGGCTGGTTGGATAGTGGTTGTGTAAGGCTTTTGTTTTGAATTGAGGCTATCTTAGTAACTGGGTTGACTAATGATTGAATGATCAAAGAGTGGGGTCGATCTTTTGTGCTGATTGCAATGGTTTGTTGAAGATTATCAAAGAAGCTGCGCCATTCTGGAGAGATAGACTCGGGACTACTTAAATAGCGCTCATAGAGATCCTCAACAAAAGGCGCATTGGTACCAAACAGAAATGAATTTTCGATAAATTGTCTCATCATGCACCAACCCATTTAATCCAACTAAAAATATTTCACAATAAAGTGAAGCTATTTTCAAACTATGTTGAAAACCGATTTATAAAAATAACAGCATGTTTGGCATGCTGCTTCAAATTAATTTTGAGGCATTCTTATCGTATAAAAATTAGTTGTTTATTTTATCAGCGGGGATATCGCGAAGCCCGGTACCCGTATAGAGTTGTCGAGGTCGACCTATTTTCTGATCTGGATCCGCAATCATTTCGTTCCATTGTGCTACCCAACCGACCGTTCGTGCCATTGCAAAGATAGCGGTAAACATCGATGTTGGGATACCGAGTGCTTTTTGCACAATGCCAGAATAAAAATCAACATTTGGGTAAAGTTTCTTCGCGATAAAGTAGTCATCTTCAAGTGCAATTCTTTCTAACTCCAAAGCAAGTTTGAAAAGGCGGTTGTTATGTAGTTCCATTTCATTTAATACTTCATGGCACGTTTCACGCATTAATTTTGCACGAGGATCAAAATTTTTATAGACGCGGTGACCAAACCCCATTAGCCGGAATCCGTCCGTTTTATCTTTTGCACGTTTAATATATTCATTGATGCGTGAAACATCCCCGATCTGTTCCAGCATATTTAAGCAAGCCTCATTGGCGCCACCATGAGCGGGTCCCCATAAGCAGGCGATTCCTGCTGATATACACGCGAATGGATTGGCACCACTTGATCCAGCGAGCCGGACCGTTGAGGTCGATGCATTTTGCTCATGATCGGCATGGAGAATCAGTATTCGATCTAGTGCTCTGACAATAACCGGATTCGGTTCATATTTTTCTGCTGGTGTCGCAAACATCATGTGCAAAAAGTTTGCTGCATAGCTTAAGTCGTTGCGCGGATAGATAAAAGGTTGGCCAATATTGTATTTGTAGGCCATTGCAGCAATAGTGGGCAGCTTGGCGATTAAACGGAAGGCTGATTGCTCACGATGTAGCACGTCTGAAATATCCATTGCCTCATGGTAAAAAGCAGATAAAGCGCCTACGACACCTACCATAACAGCCATGGGATGAGCATCTCTTCGGAATCCTGTGTAGAATCGAACGAGTTGCTCATGCAACATGGTGTGAGATTTTATGGTGCTCACAAAATGTTGTTTCTGAGGATCAGTAGGTAACTCGCCAGTCAACAGTAAGTGGCATACTTCCATAAAATCACAGCGTGCCGCAAGTTGTTCAATCGGATAACCTCGATAGAGCAATATTCCTTTATCACCATCGATAAAGGTGATACTTGATTTAGTGCTTGCGGTCGATAGAAAACCAGGATCATAAGTAAATAAGCCTGTTTTGGCATACAGTGTTCGTATATCAACCGTATCAGGGCCCATATTGCCGGATAAGATCGGAAACTCGATAGGTTCAGTGTTCTCGCCAAGTCGTAAGGTTGCTTTACGTTGTTCAGTCATATTTATTTTCTCCTTCTCTTTGGGTTGAGAAACGATCTCGTTATTGATTTATTATTAACTATTCTGCACTTTTACAGATTTAAGAATTTAACTTCGTTGAATGAGCTGTATAAGTCGTTTTAAGCTTTTATCAACCGTTTCAGGATTTGAACAAATTATAGCTAACAGATCTTGATCTGAAAGTGACAACAGTGATTCAAATTGGTCTATTTGTTGTTCATTTAATTGAGAATCGTATTTATCCAGAAATCGCTTTAAGAGTAGATCAAGCTCGAGCAAACCTCTTCGACAGCGCCAGCGTATTCGCTCGATACGCTTGGTCATACTACTTTATTGAGCATCATGCCTTTGATTTTTCCTATCGCATTGGTTGGGTTGAGTCCTTTGGGACAGACATCAACACAATTCATAATGGAATGACAGCGAAACAAGCGGTATGGATCTTCAAGATAATCAAGTCGTTCAGTGGTGGCTTGATCCCGACTATCAGCAAGAAAGCGATAAGCTTGTAAGAGACCGGCAGGTCCTACAAATTTATCGGGATTCCACCAAAAAGAAGGGCATGAAGTTGAACAGCAGGCGCATAAAATACATTCATATACACCATCTAATTCTGCTCTTTCGCTTGGCGACTGTAATCGTTCAGTCTCGGGGGGAGGATCATGGTTAACGAGATAAGGTTTTATCGAATGATACTGTTTAAAGAATTGAGACATATCGACGATCAGGTCACGAATAATCGGCAGACCAGGTAATGGACGAATCTCGATCGGTTCTTTGAGGGTAGCGATGGGTGTGATGCAAGCAAGTCCATTACGTCCATTGATATTCATGGCATCTGAACCACATACGCCTTCTCGACAGGATCGGCGTAAGCTCAGGCTATCATCAATGGATTTGATGCGAATTAACGCATCTAAAAGCATTTTATCTGTGGGTTCAAGTTCAATTTCATAATCCTGCATATAGGGTTTTTCATCTTTATCAGGATCAAAACGACTAATTAAGAATCGCATCATTGACTACCTTTTTAGCTAAAACGTTAAACTAATTATTCAGCATATCAGATTATGATAAATTTAAAATGAAAGAAAGCGAAGATATCGGTTTTATGGAATGAATTTAACTATTTTATTATGATCGTAGCTTACTTGAAATAAACTGCTTTACTTCATTCACATCTTTATCCATTACGATGAATCGCTGTGGGAGTTTTTCAAGATCTTCGAAGCCAGGTGCCGGCTCAGGTTCTTTCCCGATTGCTTCTTGGATACTGTCTGAGAATTTAACAGGTAAAGCAGTTTCCAAACATATCAGCGGTATATCTGATTCGCGATTTTCTAGCCCAACTTTAATACCGTCTGCAGTATGGGTATCAACTAATACACCATATTTTTTATAAGTTTCCCGAATGGTTTCGATTCGATTAGTATGATGACTTGATCCTGAGAGAAATCCTAAATCTTTTGCTTTAGCCCATATGGCGGTTCCAAATAAATCAAAGCCATTTCCATTCTCAACAGATTGCCACAGTTCTTTGATTCTAGCCGAATCACGCTCAGCCAAATCAAATACATAGCGCTCAAAATTCGATGCCTTGGAGATATCCATAGAAGGGCTGCTGGTGTGATGTGTTTCTGACGTAGTTCGTGGACGGTAAAGTCCAGTTCGGAAAAACTCATCTAATACATCATTTTCATTCGTTGCAAGAATCAAATGCTTGATAGGAAGACCCATCATCCGTGCGACATGTCCTGCAAAAATATTGCCAAAATTACCAGATGGCACAGAAAATGATACGAATTCATCGTTTGATTGCGTAACAGCAAAATAGCCTTTGAAATAATAGACAATTTGAGCCGCAATTCTTGCCCAGTTGATCGAATTGACAGTTCCAATATGATGGCCCTTTTTGAAAGGGTGATCATTGCTGACTGCTTTTACAATGTCTTGGCAATCATCGAATACCCCTTGAATTGCAATGTTATAGATATTTTCATCTTGTAGGGAAAACATCTGAGCGGTTTGGAAGCGACTCATCTTGCCATAAGGGGAAAGCATGAATACCCGTATTCTTTGTTTTCCACGCATTGCATATTCTGCGCTTGAGCCAGTATCTCCTGAGGTCGCTCCTAGGATATTGAGTTCACTGCCTGTTTTGGCAAGGGTATATTCAAATAGATTGCCTAAGAATTGCATTGCAATATCTTTGAAAGCGAGGGTTGGCCCATTTGATAAACATAAAATGTGTAATCCTGGTTCCAGTGTCTTAATCGGTGTGATATCAGCACTACCGAATAGTTTAGATGTATAGGTACGAGTGATGATATCTCGGAGATTGGCGGTTGGAATATCATCCATGAAGCGGGATAGAATTTCAAAAGCAAGCTCCGGATAACTTAAATAGCGCCACGATTCAAGCTCTGCTGCATCGACTCGAGGATAGGATTCGGGTACAGCTAAACCCCCATCTTGTGCAAGTCCACTCAACAGAATTTCACTAAAATTTTGCGGCGACATACCGCCTCTGGTAGAGATATAACGCATAGTGTATGACCGATCTAGAAAAGAGGGATGGGAAAAGATGATGCTATTTTCCCAAGTTAATTTATTTGTTTAATTCTTCTAAACGAATACGCACGACTTTATCTGTCATGCTAGGCAGTTTTTCAATCTTATCGATTGCTCTATTGATATTCTTTTCTTGAGTGGTATGAGTTAGCATAATAATGTTAACTCGATCTTCTTCCTCAGCATGTTCTTTTTGTATCATAGCACTAATCGAGATATCCGCATCGGCAAGGATACGGGTGATATCAGCTAGCACACCAGGCTTATCAATGACTTGAAGTCTCAAATAGTATGCGGTTTGTACATCTTCCATTGAGACAATGGGGGTATCAGAAAGTGAATCGGGAGGGAAGGCCAAATAGGGAACACGGTGCTTGGGATCTACCGTAAGTTGTCGAGCAACATCGACCAAATCAGCAATCACTGAACTGGCAGTGGGTTCTGCACCAGCGCCAGCACCATAATATAAAGTTGGGCCTACCGCATCTCCTTTAACCACAATGGCATTCATGACGCCTTCGACATTAGCAATCAAACGTTTGATAGGAATTAATGTAGGATGAACTCGTAATTCGATTCCTTTCTCTACCCGTTTGGTAATGCCTAATAATTTGATTCGATAGCCTAATTCTTCAGCATTACGGATATCTTCATTATTTAATTGGGAGATACCTTCAATATAAGCTTTTTCAAATCGAACAGGGATACCAAATGCAATAGCAGCCATAATGGTAATTTTATGGGCTGCATCGATTCCTTCAATATCATAAGTCGGATCTGCTTCCGCGTAACCAAGTCGTTGTGCAGTGGCAAGTGCAGTACTAAATGCTAATCCCTTTTCACGCATTTCGGAGAGAATATAATTGCTCGTTCCATTGATAATACCTGCTATCCACTCAATTCGGTTAGCTGTAAGGCCTTCACGCAGCGCCTTGATGATTGGAATCCCTCCAGCAACCGCAGCTTCAAACGCGACAATCACCCCTTTTTGCTGTGCTGCTGAAAAAATTTCACTACCGTGATTAGCCAGCAAGGCTTTGTTTGCCGTTACGATGTGCTTGCCATTATTAATGGCTTGTAGGATGAGTTCCTTGGCAATGGTTTGACCACCGATAAGCTCAATGATAATTTCGATATCAGGGTTAGCCACAATTTCTTGAGCGTTTTGGGTAACAATCGTTTGGCTACCGACGATATGGCGTGCCTTTTCGATATCTTTGTCTGCAACCATTTGAATAACGATATTGCATCCTACACGGCGCGCGATTTCTTCTTGATTTCGTTTTAGAACAGTGAAAGTACCGCCACCGACCGTTCCAATTCCGAGTAATCCAACATTAATAGATTTCATCTTATATTTTTAAGTAAATAAGCTAATGCTCAATACGCTCTATTTTAATTCAACCCATCCAGGATAAGCCAATTTATTGAATGAATAGGTTGTAATTAGGTTTTATAGCGTTTCCGAAAACGATCGAGAAAGCGAGCGATTCGTGAAATAGCTTCAGTCAAGTCATCGCTATTAGGTAAAAATACAACCCTGAAGTGGTCTGGATGTAACCAATTGAAACCTGTTCCTTGTACAACTAGCACTTTTTCTTCTAGCAATAAATCCAAGACAAAGCGTTCATCATCTTGAATTGGGTAAATTTTAGGATCAAGATGGGGAAATAAATATAAGGCAGATTGTGGCTTATAACAGCTTACGCCTGGGATATCCGTGAGCATTTGCCAGGCAAGGTCGCGCTGCCGCTTGAGTCTACCGGTTGGCATCGTCAAATCATGGATGCTTTGGTATCCACCCAATGCAGTTTGGATACCAAATTGAGCCGGAACATTTGCGCATAATCGCATCGAAGCCAACATATTTAAGCCAGCTATATAATCTTGTGCGTCGTGTTTATTGCCTGAGACGACAGCCCAACCAGAACGGAAACCTGCCGCACGGTAATTTTTTGAAAGACCATTGAAGGTAATAAATAAAACATCATCGGCGAGCGATGCGACTGAAGTATGGGTCGCTTGCTCATAGAGTATCTTGTCATAAATTTCATCAGCGTACACAATTAACCGGTTCTGCCGAGCAATTTCGATGATTTCTAATAATAGTTCTTTGGGATAGAGCGATCCTGTTGGATTATTGGGATTGATAATCACGATGGCGCGCGTTCTGTCTGTAATTTTGGTCCGAATGTCGTCTAAATCAGGAAACCAATCAGACTGTTCATCGCAGACATAATGGCGAGCAGTTCCTCCTGCAAGCGAAACAGCAGCAGTCCATAACGGGTAATCAGGAGCAGGTATTAGAACTTCATCGTTATTTTCCAATAAAGCTTGCATGGTCAACATGATGAGTTCCGAAACACCATTACCCACATAAATATCTTCCATCTGCACGTTAGCAATCTGTTTTTCCTGCGTGTAATGCATGATCGCTTTGCGTGCCGCAAATAATCCTTTTGAGTCACAATAGCCAGATGCTGCCGAAAGATTACGGATAACATCCTGTAAAATCTCTTCAGGGGCTTCAAATCCAAAGGAAGCTGGATTGCCGATATTGAGTTTAATGATGTGATACCCTTCTTCCTCCATTTGTCTCGCACGATCCAAAACAGGACCTCGAATGTCATAACATACATTTTCAAGCTTGCTGGATTTTTTGATCGGCTGCATGGTAGGTCAAGTAGTAATAAAGAATATGGTATCGTAAGTTGTGAATGGATTGGATGAGTACAAACTCAATGCTATGTTACCCGACACAGCTATGCTATTGCAAAATATGTATTCGATTGAATGGTGGTTTAAGCTGGTATTTTGCCATTATTTGATGATGATTATGTTTTATAAGTAAGGGGAGGGCGTAAATGAAGTTTCACCTTTCTAATATTGAAGGAATAAATACGTTTTCAGGTTATGGGGCTGGCTACGTCGTGATCAATCAAGTACGCTATGATCGGAATTTGGTTGTATTTCCAGATCGTATCATTGAAAATTGGTGCATAAGAAACTCTGGGCGATTCGCTATTGATGATTTTGATGAAATACTTACCTATCAACCTGAGATAATATTGCTGGGTACAGGTGAAGCGCAGCGATTTCCTAGTCCTCAATTAATCAAAGCGATGCTTAATGCAAGGATTGGATTGGAAGTGATGGACACATTTTCTGCTTGTCGTACCTACAATATTTTATCAACAGAGGGTCGCAGAGTAGCCGCAGCGCTTTTAGTCTAACGACTTTTGTAAAATTTTTGACGATTACACAAATAAATTAGCTTGGATAATAAGGAATACCATCAATGGGGGCATTAGTTTTTTATACCTTTGTTTTTTTTATTGGGTATTTTGTGGTTCATGGTTTTAATTTGTTAATCGGTCGTAAGTTGTTAAATCGGAAAATTACTGCACTCGTCATTGTTTGTCTGATTGCACTAATGCATGGATATAAAATATTGACGAGTCCACTACCCACTCAACAGGATGCAGATGCTTTTCAAGCACTTGGTTACTATGTTATGTTTCCAATCTTAGTCATTGTGACGGCCTGTGTGTTTTTTGGATTACAAGATAAGGAGGATGAATGAATACCAGCGTGACTCTGTTTTATATTTCAAGTAGTCACTTATTTAAATAACAACTGAAATGTATAGGTAATTGCTACCGCGCACCTTCCATTTAACTACTGTGACATGGTTTTTTTCCGAATTAATAAAACGCATATCTTTAATTTTTGATAATCGTTAGCGTTATTTCTCCTTTTTCTTTATTTATTATCTTTTCTTTAATTTGAAACATGACTCACTTGCTCAGAAATGTTATACGACCAGAAATTTTTGAACTTTCTGCGTATCATGTTCCACCCGCTAAAGGAATGATCAAATTAGATGCAATGGAGAATCCTTATACATTGCCTTTAACGCTTAGAGCGGAAATTGCTCAATTAGCAGAAAATGCAACGATTAATCGATATCCAGATCCGACAGCGAGCGCATTAAAGAGTGTCTTAAGAGAAACTTTATTAGTACCTGACGATATGTCGATCCTTCTGGGTAACGGCTCTGATGAAATTATTCAGATGATTGCGTTGGCTGCTGCAAAACCTGATGCAGTTCTATTAGGGGTTGATCCTGGGTTCGCAATGTTTCGTATCATTGCTACTTTTTCTGGGATGAATTATGTAGGTGTTCCGCTCAATGAGGATTTCTCATTAAATCTTGAAGCAATGCGTACAGCGATTACTCGCTATCAACCTGCCATTATTTTTCTTGCCTATCCCAATAATCCAACAGGTAACCTATTTGATATACAAGTGATACATCAGATTATTCAGGAAGCGCCTGGTATTGTTATTATCGATGAAGCCTATCATGCTTTTGCTGGCGTTAGTTTTATGGATCAGTTGGCGCAATTTCCTAATTTACTATTGATGCGAACCTTATCAAAATTGGGTCTTGCAGGGTTAAGATTAGGGTTGCTGATTGGAAGGTCTGAATGGCTTGAGCAATTTGAGAAACTGCGTTTACCCTATAATATTGGCGTCATGACCCAATTAATTGCTGAAAAGGTATTGCAGCATTATGAAGATTTATTAAAGCAAACGGCAGCCATCAAAACAGAGAGAAGTAAGCTATTATCAGAACTTAGTGGTTTAAGCGGAATAACAGCTTTTCCTTCAGAAGCTAATTTTATTTTATTTCGTACTAAGAGAGCGAGTGAAGCGTATGCGCTACTCAAGCAGAAGGGTGTTCTCATTAAAAATCTGGATGGAGCTCATCCCTTATTAAAGGATTGTTTACGCGTTACGGTTGGCACACCTCATGAAAATGATCAATTCTATCACGCGCTTTTACAAGTACTTGAAGACACAAATTGTTAGATTGATATGTATCGTAAGGCTTAACTGATAATATTTTTATGCGCCAGATCAAAGTTACCCGGAATACGTTGGAAACGCAGATAAGCGTTGAGGTTAATTTGGACGGAAGTGGTCATTCAAAGTTGAATACTGGTATACCATTTCTAGATCATATGTTAGATCAGATTGCTCGGCATGGGATGATTGACATCACAGTGGAAGCAAAAGGAGATTTGCATATCGATGCACACCACACGGTTGAAGATATTGGAATTACACTTGGTCAAGCATTAGCAAAAGCTTGGGGTGAGAAAAAAGGGGTGCGTCGTTATGGTCATGCTTATGTTCCACTCGATGAAGCACTTTCTAGAGTCGTGCTGGATTTATCAGGTCGACCGGGGCTTGGTTATCGGGTCGAATTTGTTCGTGCTCGCATTGGTGAATTTGATGTCGATTTAATTCACGAATTTTTTCAAGGATTGGTTAATCATGCTATGATTACACTCCATATTGATAATCTTTTTGGAGATAATGCGCACCATCAAGCTGAAACCGTTTTTAAGGCTTTTGGAAGAGCATTACGTATGGCAATTGAGACTGATTCCCGCGCAATTAATCTAATCCCATCCACAAAAGGTTCATTGTAAGCGCTACTCGTAACCGCATTAATTATTAAGTATGACAGCTATTGCGATTGTTGATTACGGAATGGGTAATTTACGTTCAGTATCCAAGGCCCTTGAACGAGTTGCTCCCTACGCGACAGTTCAAGTTACGAGTGACCCAAAGATTGTAGATAAAGCTTCGCATATCGTTGTTCCCGGTCAAGGCGCAATGCCGCATTGTATGCAAGAGTTGGATAAATTTGGTCTAAAAGACGTTGTAATTGATGCTGCCAGGAACAAGCCATTTCTAGGTATTTGTATTGGTTTGCAAATGTTGTTTGATGAAAGTGAAGAAGGTAATGTGAGGGGCTTGGGTGTCTTCCCAGGGAAAGTTGTGCACTTCTCGGCTGGTGGCGAAGCTGATGTTCAGGGCGGTAAGTTAAAAATACCCCATATGGGCTGGAATCAAGTTTATCAAACAATGAATCACCCACTATGGGATGGAATTAGAAGCGATGCTCGCTTTTACTTTGTTCATAGTTATTATGTGAAGTCAGAGGATCCAAACTTATCAGCAGCCTACTCGCTTTATCCTACCCCATTTACATGCGCAATCGCTAAAGATAATATTTTTGCAGTACAATTTCATCCAGAGAAAAGTCATATTGCTGGGTTAACATTATTAAGTAATTTTGCTAAATGGGAACCTCATTCCAGTCATTAGTACAATTCAATTCATCGTTTCATTCCGTTTTTTTATTATCAATTATTTATCCTAACAACATATGTTGATTATTCCTGCGATAGACATGAAAGATGGTCAATGCGTGCGACTAAAACAGGGTGATATGGAAGCCGCAACTGTTTTTTCTGAAAACCCTGATGAAATGGCACTACAATGGTTGAATCAAGGTGCGCGTCGCTTACATTTGGTGGATTTGAATGGAGCTTTTGCTGGTAAACCGAAAAATGAGTCTGTTATTCGCTCAATCGTTAAAGCGCTTAATGGCAATATCCCAATTCAATTAGGTGGAGGAATTCGTGACTTAGAAACGATTGAACGCTATCTGGATCAGGGAATTACGTATGTAATCATTGGGACTGCCGCAGTAAAAATTCCAGGTTTTTTGCATGATGCTTGTTACGCATTTCCTGGTCAAATTATGGTTGGCCTTGATGCGAAGAATGGTAAAGTGGCCGTTGATGGCTGGTCGAAAGTGACGGGGCATGACGTTGTCGATTTAGCCAAGAAATTTGAAGACTATGGCGTAGAAGCGATTATTTATACCGATATTGGGCGAGATGGAATGCTTAGCGGGGTTAATATTGAAGCAACCGTTGCGCTAGCTCGGGAATTAACCGTTCCGGTAGTAGCGAGTGGAGGCATTTCTAATTTAGAAGATATCAAAGCACTTTGCAAAATCGAAGCAGAAGGGGTAATGGGTGCAATCACCGGTAGAGCGTTATATGAGGGTACGCTGGATTTCAAACAAGCCCAAGACTTGGCTGATAAATTAAGTGTAACAGCCTAAATTAAGTGTGCATCCTGTGATCTGATCATTACTTTACTATTCACTTTTTTCTCTCTAATATTTTTCTTTACTAAGGTTTTTAGGCAATGGGTCTTGCCAAGCGGATTATTCCCTGTCTTGATGTTAACAATGGACGTGTTGTTAAAGGGGTCAATTTTGTATCATTAAAAGATGCGGGTGATCCCGTTGAGATTGCACGACGGTATGATGAACAGGGAGCTGATGAGCTTGTGTTTTTAGATATAACGGCAAGTTCAGATAATCGTGACTTGATCCTACATATCGTGGAAGATGTTGCGTCACAAGTCTTTATACCGTTGACGGTAGGGGGTGGCGTACGTAAAGTAGAGGATGTGCGAAGATTACTGAATGCCGGCGCTGATAAAGTCAGTATTAACACTTCGGCAGTACTAAATCCACAACTCGTAGCAGATGCGGCAGGCTATTATGGTGCTCAGTGTATCGTGGTTGCCATAGATGCAAAACAAGTTGGTGAGCAAGGTAGCCAGGTTCCGCGTTGGGAAGTATTTACCCATGGCGGCCGAAATGCTACTGGGCTTGATGCGATTGAATGGGCTAAAAAGATGCAAGCGTTGGGTGCGGGTGAAATATTGCTGACAAGCATGGATCGAGATGGTACCCGACATGGATTCGATCTTGCTTTAACGCGAACACTTTCCGATGCAATCGATTTGCCTGTAATTGCAAGTGGTGGAGTAGGAAGCTTGAATCACCTGGTAGATGGAATTCTTCAAGGGCATGCTGACGCGGTTCTTGCAGCAAGTATCTTTCATTATGGTCAGCATACGATACTTGAGGCAAAAGAATTTTTATCCCAGCATGGCATCGAAGTACGACTCTAACAATAACTAGGTTGTCATCATTTTTTAATTTTCTGGAATCAGAATGCCAGCTTCTTGGGTTGATAAAATTAATTGGACCACTGATGGGTTAGTGCCGGTCATTGCACAAGAAGAAGCAACCGGGACTATTTTGATGTTTGCTTGGATGAACAAAGAAGCAGTTAAATTGACGGTTGAAACGAAGGTGGCAGTTTATTGGTCTCGTTCTAAGCAAAGGCTCTGGAGAAAAGGTGAAGAATCCGGTCATACACAAAAAGTCAAAGCAATTTATCTGGATTGTGATGATGATGTTCTACTGATTCAAGTAGAACAAATGGGTGGGATAGCTTGTCATACCGGTAGAAAAAGTTGTTTTTTTAATAAACTGGAAGGGGATCAATGGGTCGTTAATGCGCCCATAATTAAAGATCCTTCAGAAATCTATCAATAAATGTCACACGCCTCCATACTTCATCATCTCGCAACCGTCATTGATGACAGAAGAACAGCCGACCCATCAACCTCATATGTTGCTAAGCTATTGAATAGTGGTCAAGATAAAATCTTAAAAAAAGTTGCTGAAGAGGCGGCTGAGACGATCATGGCATCCAAAGATGGCGATACGACACATGTGGTTTATGAAGTTGCTGATCTCTGGTTTCATTGCCTCATCCTACTTGCACACCATGGCCTGAGACCAGAAGATGTCCTAGCGGAATTAGCACGAAGAGAAGGATTATCTGGGATAGAAGAAAAACGGCTACGCAATACGGAAAAGTAAATGAGCGATTGTATTTTTTGTAAAATTGTAAGAAAAGAAATTCCTGCAAAGATTATCTATGAAGATCAGCACTGCCTTGCTTTTCATGATATAAACCCTGCTGCTCCCGTTCATTTCTTAATTATCCCTAAACTTCATATTGCTTCGCTATATGAAGTTGATGATACCCATCAGCTCATTCTTGGAAAAATGTTAGGCCTGGTGCCTAAGTTGGCCAAACAGGAAGGGTGTGAACATGGTTTTCGTACTATCATCAATACAGGAAAGGTAGGCGGGCAAGAAGTTTTTCATCTTCATATTCATGTGATCAGTAGTAAAAATGTTTTGCCGACTATGATTCACCGTAGTCAATAGTGTGATTCTATTGAGAGGAAATAAAAATGGGAACATTTAGTATTTGGCATTGGCTGGTTGTACTTGCAATCGTAGTGCTAGTTTTCGGAACCAAGAAATTGCGTAATTTAGGGAGTGATCTTGGCAATGCAGTGAAAGGTTTTAAAGAAGGCATGAAAGGAAGTGAAGGAGAACCAATAGAGTCTCCTGCAAATACTCAGCAGCAAATTGCGAATCGATCTACCGAAGACGTTAGTATAAAAGAAAAGAACGAGACTAAATTATAAAGCGTTTAGTTATATTCCAATAAAGGAGTTGAATTAAGCTCTGGAAATTCAATATCCTGCTATAAGAACTTAAACTAGAGTAGTTTGAATTCTAAATTTCCCGGAAGGATTTTAGGCTTATGTTTGATATTAGCTTCGCTGAGTTGCTCGTCATTTCAGTTGTGGCGTTAGTTGTCATTGGCCCGGAGAGACTTCCACGTGTAGCTCGAACCTTAGGGTTTTTGCTGGGTCGCGCGCGTCGCTATGTTGAAACGGTCAAAAATGATATTCGGAATGAAATAGAATTGGACGAGTTAAGGCGGATTAAAGACACGGTTCAGGATACAGCGCAATCCATTGAAAAATCCGTAAAACAAGAGATTCAGCAAATTCAAGCAAGTGTCCAGCCCACTGCATCCGGTAGCCACGATAAAAAAATCAAAGATACCTCTCCCCTAAATAACAATCACGCAGGGCATGAGGCCACGCCCATTGCGTCTCAATCGATTTCGAACTCAAAGGGCGACTGATTCGACTAATAATAATTAGGACTGTCGTGTTGAGAGATAACAGTATGCTTTCATAGAGTTTTTTCTAGAGTGAGTCATAAAATATGGACGAGGAAGGTAGTTTTATTTCACATTTGGTCGAATTACGCACTCGGTTAATCCGGATTATTACGGTATTAGTGGTTGGTTTTATACCCTGTGCTTATTTTGCCCGTGAGCTATACACATTGTTAGCTCAGCCCCTTCTCGAAAAACTCCCGCAAGGTGGGCAAATGATTGCAACCGCAGTGGCGACACCTTTTTTCGTGCCAATGAAAGTAGCGCTGATGACAGCATTTTTATTAACGCTTCCTCATACGCTGTATCAGATTTGGGCATTTGTCGCCCCCGGGCTATATGCCCATGAAAAACGATTATTCTTACCGTTGGTCGTGGCGAGTAGCGGTTTATTTTTTATAGGGATGGCCTTCGCCTATTTTGCAGCTTTACCCTTAGTTTTTGAGTTTATTATTTATTTTGCGCCGCAAGGGGTTGCTGTCATGACAGATATCGGGGAGTACCTTGGTTTTGTCATGACGATGTTTTTGACTTTTGGGATTACGTTTGAAGTACCGGTATTTGTAGTTGTACTGGCTCGAACCGGAATTATTTCGTTATCCAAAATGAAAGAAGTAAGGCAGTATGTACTCGTCGGTGCTTTTGTGATCGGGGCGATTTTTACCCCACCAGATGTCATCTCGCAGTTCTTATTAGCGATTCCACTTTATTTACTCTATGAATTAGGATTATTTCTTGCAGGAATGTCAATAAAGAAAGGTTTCTCAGCCTCGAATGAGTTAGCCACAAAACAAGAAAATAAACCAAGCGCTAGTAACAATGAAAAATAGTCGAGCGAAGCGGATTATTTATTCACATCAAGTTGCCATTACTGTGCTGTATCTTGCGATATTCAAACCACATCCTAAATGATTCGACTATTGAGTATTGTTGTTTTTTTTATTTGTTTTATTGCTACCTCGGTATTGGGTCAAACGATTGATTTAAACGATCAACTCCAATCGATTCAAACTAAGTTAGAAGCACTCAATAGTAGCGATGAAACAGTCCAAAAGAAAAGTCTCAAAGAGATTTTTCTTAAAACACAACAAGTTTTACTTGATCATCAAAGCTATCTTGCCAAAACTCAATACTATACTGAGCAATTAGCGCAATTCCCACAGCAGCTAGAAAATCTAGAGCAACAAAAAACTAATGTAAATTCGACTCAACCTAATTTCTTTGAATTGAAGCAACTCACATTAAGTGAAATGGCGCAGAGAAACATTGAGACACAGGCCAAATTATCAGAATTTCAGAATCAACAGCAAAAAATCCTATCTGAGCTAGCCACATTGCGAGAGCAAGTTGTCACTAATCGTAACGAGCTAGCGACTCCAAACAGGACGCGTAACATTTAATCGGCTTAAATATTTGCTGAGCTTGATTCAAGTAATGAGAAGATTGTAGAAGCATTACGCATGTATGAAATGCTTCAAAGTCAGGCATTGGCGGATAAAATGAGAATGCTCGAGCTAGAGGCGCTCGCGTTACCCAAAGCCATCGAAATGGCGACATTCCAAGAAGAGTTCATACTTAGGCCAGAGATACAACAATTAATTGAAGAATCAGAATGGTTAGCGGTTGAAATTAATTTAAAGCGAAAAGCCGAGACAGAGGTTGCTGTCGAGAAATCAGGGCTGGTCCTAGAAGAAAGTGAGTGGAAGCATCCCATTCTTCTCATCATCGTTAAGAAAAATGAATTGCTTGCAACAGAGCTGAGTCACTATGTAGAACAATCTTCTAAGTTAATCGTACAGAAAGCACGTAGCGAAAATCGATTGAATCTAATCATCAATAATTATGCTGCGTTGCAGCAAAGACTTGCATTGTATGAGGATGACGAAGCGCTAGGTTCAGAAATTAGGAAACAATTTAAATATGTTTTAACAAAACCTAATACTCAGCTCACACAAAAGAAACTTAACAATGCAAAGCTGGAGCTGTTTCAACTGGAGCAAGAAAAGCTTCAGATGCAGGATGATAAAGCTTATTTAAAAAGAATGACTAAGGGCTATACGATCAACCCGGATGCTGCGGTTTACCCCGATATTATACGGGCATTTCAAGAACTTAAAATGTTCCGCTTGCAAGTCATTGATAAATTCATAGAAATTTTACGTGAATATTTAAAAGAGTTGGAGCAATACGCGAGCTTGCAGCATCAATTATTGGAAAAAATCGATCAATATGAAAACCTACTTAAAGAAAATCTATTACTAACTCGTAATGCAAAACCAATTTACCAGGTAACTACCAATGATATTGATAAAGCAATGACATGGTTTCTTACCGATAAAACCCAGAGCGCTTTTTCAAAACTAGTTGATCGCGTAGGGCTAGTATCATTCATTGTTACGATTCTTTCATTTATTTTGCTCAGCGTATTCTGGTGGTTTCTTTGGCCACGCTATTTAATGTGGGAGAAGGTGGGAAAGGAAGCATGGGGAAAAGTTAAGCAAGATAAGATAATTTACTCGGTACGACTGCTGATTTTCATATTTTCTCAATCATTGTTGTTTGCGTCACCATTCTTCCTCATTTATCTCGCGCTCGAACATAGTGTTAATACTGAGATCAATCGTGCATTTTCCCAGGTTTTTTATGTAGCAGCGATTGCGGTTGTTTTCTGGAATGTGTTGTACCAGATCAGTCGACCATCCGGGCTACTTAACCAACATTTTAAATTTCCAGTAGATTTTGTAGCCCAGTTACATTCGAGTATCAGACATTATGGGCCGGTTATTGTTATTCTCTGCTTGATTACGGCTTTCACGGATGCAATTGGTGAAGACATGGTGCGCCACGTTGTGGGAAGAGTGAGTTTCATCACAGTGTGCTTCTTGCTTGCTTTATTGTCTTTAGATTGGATGGGGGTAACCAAAGTCGGAAAATCATTGTATCGAGATCAGCACTTTAATTACCTAAAAAATCCAAAGCTATGGGCTTGGATATTCTTTTTGCAGCTCCTGTATTTAATTGCTACTGCGGCGATAGGATACTATTTTGCTGCTTTGTACCAAGCCATCCTTATTTTTGAGACGATTGCTTGGATTACGATTTGCGGTTTGATTTTTCTGCAAGCTTATCGTGGCTTATTAATAGCACAGCGTAGGATTACCTATAAAAGAGCAATTGAAAAAAGAGAAGAAATGATCGCGTTACGTACTTCGATTGCCGGTAAAGCGGAAGTGGAATTGGTTGATGAGAATTACATGGATGTCGAGACAATCAGTAAGCAATCTCATACATTACTAACAATCAGTGTATGGGGTCTTTTGTTACTCGGTTTGAGCAGTATATGGGTTGATTTGCTACCGACACTGGGATTCTTGGATAAGATCGTTATTTGGCGGACTTCTGCGATAAGTGAAGGAGAAACCATCGTCCGGTTAATCACACTTGAAACACTGCTGGTGGCAATGATTATTCTCGTGCTGGCATTTATCGCGGCACATAATTTACCGGGTACTTTGGAAATTTTGGTTTTGCGCCATTTATCACTGGATACCGGTACAGGTTATGCCATAACGACCTTATTAAAATACGTAATCATTATCATTGGAATAGCGATCATGTCACAAAAGCTCGGTGTGGAATGGTCCAATATTCATTGGTTAGTAGCCGCGCTGGGTGTCGGAGTGGGATTTGGTTTGCAAGAGATTGTAGCTAATTTCGTATCAGGCCTAATTTTACTGTTTGAACGCCCGATCCGAATCGGAGATACGGTGACATTAAGCGATGTGACTGGTACGGTTAGTAAAATTCATATTCGTGCCACGACGCTCATAGACTCAGATCGTAAAGAAGTCATCGTTCCCAATAAGACTTTTATTACTCAGCAATTTATTAATTGGACACTCAGTGATGAGGTAACGCGCATTAAAATACCAGTCGGGATTGCTTATGGATCAGATTGTGATAACGCAAGAAAGGTATTGCTAGAGATTGCTCATAACCATCCATTGGTATTGAGAGAGCCTGAGCCTCTGGCTGTTTTTGTTGATTTCGGCGCAAGCGCCTTGAATTTTGAGTTACGAGTATATGCGGGTCAATTTTCGGATCGCCTTGATCTTGTTAATGACTTAAATATGGAGATCAATCGACGATTTGCAGCTGAAGGGATTGAGATCGCCTTTCCGCAATTAGATGTCCATTTGCATCGCGCATCAACGAAAAAATAATCAGAAGATGAGTATGATGATAAGAAGGTTATCAATTTAAGGGTTTTATGTTATGAATAAACGATTGACGATTGGCACACCGCTCAGTGCAGCAGCAACGAAAGTAATGTTATTGGGTAGCGGTGAGCTTGGGAAGGAAGTCATTATTTCATTACAACGGTTGGGCGTTGAAACCATTGCTGTCGATCGTTATGCAAATGCACCGGGTCACCAAGTTGCGCATCGAGCACATGTCATCAATATGACTGACTCGATGGCATTACGTAGTTTAATTGAGCAAGAACGACCCGCTATCATCGTACCCGAAATCGAGGCAATTGCGACGGAAGTATTACTAGAGATTGAAAAGGAAGGGCTTGCAACGGTTATTCCAACGGCACGCGCAGCAAGATTGACTATGAATCGTGAAGGTATTCGTAGTTTAGCTGCAGAAACGTTAGGCATGCCAACTTCACCTTACGCATTTGCAAATAGCCTAGCGGCGTTACGAGCTGCAATCGATGAACAAATTGGTTACCCTTGTATCGTTAAACCGGTTATGTCTTCTTCGGGTAAGGGGCAATCGCGCATCGAAAATGTGGATGGAATTGAAGCAGCTTGGAATTATGCAGCTAGCGGCGGACGAGTCGATCAGGGACGTGTCATTGTGGAAGGGGTCATTGATTTTGATTACGAAATAACACAATTGACCGTGCGAGCAATGAATGATCGTGCTGAAGTACAAACCTATTTTTGTGAACCGATTGGCCATGTCCAAGTTAACGGGGACTATGTTGAAAGTTGGCAGCCGCAAGCAATGACGACGATTGCAAGGGAGCGAGCACGTGAACTTGCTAAGAAAATTACAGATAATTTAGGAGGCCTCGGCATTTTTGGGGTAGAACTGTTTGTTAAAGGTGATGAGGTATGGTTTAGCGAAGTTAGCCCCCGACCCCATGATACGGGGATGGTGACGATGCGTAGTCAAAAGCAAAGTGAATTTGATTTACATGCGAGGGCAATCTTGGGTTTGCCAGTTGATACGACACTTTCAGCACCTAGCGCGAGCGCGGTGATTTATGGTCAATTAGAAGAGAAAGGTATAGCCTTTACAGGCCTTGGAGAGGCATTGAGTGTTCCGCAAAGCGATATACGGTTATTCGGTAAGCCAGAATCCTTTAAGAAACGACGGATGGGGGTTGCACTTGCGAATGGCGCTAATACAGAGGAAGCAAGGGAACGAGCAAAATTAGCAGCGAGCCGAGTTTGCCCAATTAAAAGCTAAGAATTACGGCTTGTTTCAGCTTTATTTCCAGAAAAATTGCACTTGCGAAAAAGTTGATATGAATTCTAAAGAGATCTCTTAATAAGGAGAGACTAAAATGAGCCAATTCGTTATTGCTTTTCTGGGATTATTTTTCATTACAACCCTAACCTACAGTCAGGGGCCAGCAGACGAAAAGCGGCTCGATGAAATTGCAGAGCGTGGCGCGCACGTCATGCCATTTGATCTAGAGAAAACACTACATATTTTTTCTAAAACGAATCATGGAGGGATTCAGCAGGTTATTGTGAAAGATAAATCTGATACTGAGCAAATTAATTTGATTCGATCGCACTTATCTAAAATTGCAGCAGAATTTAAACGAAGTAATTTTTCTAATCCAGAAAAGATTCATGGCAAGAATATGCCTGGGCTTGCTGATTTGAAAGCTGCCAAAGATGGTCAAATAAAAATAAGTTATAAAGAATTACCAGACGGTGCTGAGATTACATATTCTACAGAAATCCAAAAACTTAAGAATGCGATTCATCAATGGTTTGAGGCGCAACTAAGTGATCATGCTCAGCATGCTGTGCCCGGGCATGAGCATAATTTTGAACACCATCACTAAAGCAGATATTGCAGAGCAAGCAAAGTAACCAATTCATAGATTTGAAGAAGCTTACTGAAATATCCAAGATTGAATAGTAGCTCTAAACCTGAGTTTCTTCTAATCAAGAATCAAAGAAGCTCCCTAATTACCAACCTATTCCTTATTTTACAGAATTAAACAACAGTGTAGATTCATTCGTATATTCTTACTCTATGTATCCGTGCCAATGGACTAGCAGCATTTGAAGTAAGAGCGTTACGAATGATCTTTAGGTGAACCAAGTTTTATCTGTAAGCAAATAAATTTTTAAGGATAGATATTTAACAATGCAAAATTCAATTGGTGAACAGTTGGTTGAGGATGGATTACTAACGCCTTCACAGCTAGCGCAGGCTTATACGTGGCAACAGCATAATGGAAGGCAATTGGCTTATGCAATCACGTATTTGGGTTTTGTAACTCAGGCACAATTAACTCACTATCTGAATTTAGAATTACCGGTACCGCAAAAAATAGAGGATACGGGCCTCTCAGAGGCTTTTTTGACGGACCTGCTGTTAAAATCTGCTTACTTAGAATCAGGCATTTTTTCTATACAAAGTATCACAAGTGCTTTATCGCTTCCTTTTAGCATAGTTAATCAGCTGATCGAACTGATTCTCCGATCATTTAATTACCGTACGGGGAGCAGCGAGCTATACGAGTTCACAACCGCTCGAATTAACCCAACGCGGTAGAGAAAGAGCTGAAGCAGCTTTGCAAATTAGTTCGTATGTGGGTGCAGCACCTGTACCAATTGAAGTATACACGCATATATTGAATAAGCAGTCAGTGCGTCTAATTGAATTAGATCGTGAGTGGGTTTATTCATCATTGTCACATTTGGTGATGAGCGATCAGTTAATCAATCAATTGGGCCCCGCTTTTGCATCAGGACGCTCTGTATTTTTATACGGGCAACCGGGTGTAGGAAAAACCAGTATTGCGGAGGCACTGGGTAATAGTTTACCCGGTGAGGTCTATATTCCTCAGGCGCTAGAAGTAGGCGGGCAGATCATACGATTTTATGACCCTGTGACTCATGTCAGTATCGAATCTGATCAAACGGAACACGTGTCACAGTTAGATTTGAGTAATAAGTTAACTTATGATCCGCGCTGGAAAAAGTGTCGTAGACCAGTCATTATGGTGGGAGGTGAACTCACCTTAGATATGCTTGAATTAAAATACGATGCGGTGAGTAAATTTTACGAAGCACCTATTCATATGAAGGCGAGTAATGGTGTTTTCATCCTCGATGACTTCGGTCGGCAGCGTGTCGATCCCCGTCAGTTATTAAACCGCTGGATTATTCCGCTGGAGAAAGGGGTTGATTTTCCATCGCTACATACCGGATTGAAATTTAAAATCCCTTTTGATCAAATTACTGTTTTTTCAACGAATCTCAAACCAACAGATTTAGTGGATGAAGCATTTCTCCGTCGAATTCGTCATAAGATTCATATTCCGAATCAAACGGAAGGAGAATATAAAGAGATATTGCGCAGGGCATGCCATACTTATGGCGTTCATTACGATAGTAGCGTCGTAGAGTATCTATTGAATAATCATTATCGTAAGCAAAATCGTACGCTAGCAGGAAGCCATCCGCGTGATTTGCTCGAACATATTATTGAATACGCTGCATTCTTGAAACAAACACCAGAATTTACCATTGAAACGGTTAATGCAGCTGCAGCTAATTACTTTGTCGATCTATAAATAATCGAACTGGGATTGCAGTAACCGTTTCTAATGATTGCGAGTTACCGCAAACTCAGCGAGCTGTAATAGGCAATCTTTATAATGAGAGCTTTTTAACAGAGATATCGCTTTGGCCGCAATTTCGACTTCCTGGTAAGCACGTTGTTTAGCGTAGTTAAGTGCCCCCGTTTCTTCGATAATCGTTAGGATAGAATCAAACCCACTTTCTCCCCCAGTTTCAATTGCTTTACGAATGACGTTTGCTTGTTGAGCTGAGCCAGTTCGCATCGCATAAATGAGGGGTAATGTCGGCTTACCCTCAGCGAGATCATCTCCTAAATTTTTGCCCGTATCTTGATGATCCCCGGAATAATCGAGCAAGTCATCGATGAGTTGGAATGCCGTACCGAGATGCATCCCATAAACGGCCATGGCATTTTCTTCTTCTTCCGTAGCATTACCAAGAATTGCACCTAAGCGTGTCGCTGCCTCAAAAAGTTTGGCTGTTTTATAGCGAATAACCCGTAGGTAATTATCTTCTTCTACATTGGGATCTCGGCAATTGAGCAGTTGTAATACTTCACCTTCGGCAATGACATTGGTCGCATCAGCAAGAACCTGCATAACACGCATACTGTTGACTTCTACCATCATTTGGAAAGCACGTGAATAGAGGAAATCACCAACCAATACGCTGGCTGCATTACCAAATAATGCATTGGCTGTTGCATTGTTTCGTCTCAGTTCCGATTCATCAACAACATCGTCGTGCAATAAGGTTGCGGTATGAATGAATTCAACAACGGCAGCAAGCTGATGATGGTATTTTCCACTATAACCGAATACGCCCGCAGATAAGATGACTAATGCTGGGCGTAAACGTTTACCGCCATTGTTAATAATATACTCACTGATTTGCCGAATCAGCGCAACTTGAGAATAGAGTTTTTGGCGTATTACTTCATCCACCGCGCTCATATCTTGAGCGATAAAATTTCTTACAGAATCTATAGACACAACTTCCCCTTGTATAAAACACTATGGTAGGAATGTCTTTACTAGAGTGTCAAGTCGGATCATTCGTTTAAGATTGTTTTTTTATCACACAAAACGCTTATAGGAAGGTATAATTCATGCCAATTAGTGGAAAGGGTATGAACGATATGTATGCAGTGATTAAAACAGGCGGTAAGCAATACCGCGTTGAAGTCGGTAATAAGCTTAAAATCGAGCAAATTAAAGCAGATGCCGGAAGTGATATCGAGCTTGATCAAGTGCTCATGGTCGCAAATGGAGATGATGTCACGGTTGGTAAACCTTACCTTGAAAAAGCGAAGGTAAATGCTTCTGTTCTATGTCATGGTCGCCATGACAAGATTCGCATCTTTAAAATGCGGCGACGCAAGCACTATCAAAAGCACCAAGGACATCGGCAAAATTATACTGAAATTCAAATTACTAATATTTCAGCATAAGATAGGAGAATTTAGATGGCACATAAGAAAGCGGGCGGAAGCTCAAGAAACGGACGCGATTCACACTCCAAGCGCCTAGGGGTTAAGCGCTATGGCGGCGAACTAATTAAAGCGGGAAATATTATCGTTCGTCAGCGTGGAACACAATTTCATCCTGGTGATAATGTGGGAATGGGTAAAGACCATACATTATTCGCAAAAATTGAAGGGAAAGTGCTCTTTAGTATGAAAAGTTCATTTAACCGTAGGACTGTATCGATAGTCCCCGTTTAACTGATAGAAATGAATAAAAAGCCCCATTCAAGTGATGGGGCTATTTTATTTGTAACTTAATTTTATAATTAGTTGTTACTGAAATTTGTAAATTTGTTTCCTGTTTTTTTTGCGTATTAATTTTTCTACTACGATAGTTTATGAAGTTTATTGATGAGGCAACTATATTGGTTTCCGCCGGTAATGGAGGGGATGGTGTTGCGAGCTTTCGTCGTGAAAAGTTTATTCCGAAAGGGGGTCCTGATGGGGGGGATGGCGGTCATGGCGGAAGTATCTATGCCATTGCAGATCATAATATAAACACTTTGATTGAATATCGTTACACACCTGCTTTTCGTGCCAAGAAGGGTGAAAATGGGCGTGGTTCGGATTGTTATGGAAAAGGGGCTGAAGATATTGTGTTGCGCATGCCCGTTGGAACTATGATCACAAATGCCGAGACGGGAGAAGTCATAGCAGATTTAAAACATCACCTGCAAAAAGAATTATTGGCGAAAGGGGGTAAAGGAGGGCTCGGTAACTTGCATTTTAAATCAAGTACTAATCGTGCACCCAGACAATTCACCCGAGGGGGAATTGGGGACGAATTTCAGCTTAAGCTTGAGTTGAAGGTACTTGCCGATGTGGGTTTATTGGGAATGCCAAACGCGGGTAAATCTACTTTGATCCGTGCCGTATCGGCAGCTCGACCAAAAGTTGCTGACTATCCTTTTACGACGCTACATCCTAATTTGGGCATGGTTAGGGTCGATCATCATCGTAGCTTTGTCATGGCTGATATTCCAGGCTTGGTTGAGGGCGCTGCTGATGGGGTAGGGCTTGGCCATCATTTTCTTAAACATTTAGAACGAACCCGACTGCTTCTTCATGTGATCGATATCGCACCGATGAATGATACGATCGATCCTGTTCAAGAGGCGAAAGCGCTAGTCGAGGAACTCAGGAAATATAATGAAGCTTTATATCATAAGCCTCGCTGGATCGTGTTTAATAAAATTGACTTATTGCCAGCCTCGGAACAAGAAGCGGCTTGTGAGCAATTCATTCGTGATCTGAAATGGAAAGATAAATGGTTCAGTATTTCAGCCCTAACAGGGGAGGGGTGCAAGTCCTTGACTTATGCCGTCATGGATTATTTGGAACAAACATTTAGTGCAATGCAACACTGATCATGAATCAAGCTGTACTTAGCGCTGCACGTCGCATTGTGATCAAAGTGGGAAGTAGTTTAGTAACGAATCAGGGGCAAGGACTCGATCATCAAGCCCTTGCAGGTTGGGCAAAGCAAATTTCTGCGCTAAAGCAGTTAGGGAAAGAAATCATTCTGGTTTCTTCGGGTGCCATTGCAGAGGGAATGCAAAGACTAAGTTGGAAGAAACGTCCTACTGCGATCTATGAGCTGCAGGCCGCAGCGGCGGTTGGTCAAATGGGTCTAGCGCAGGCGTACGCAGACTGTTTTAGTCAATACGATTTGCTTACAGCACAAATATTATTGACACATGATGATTTATCGAACCGGAAACGCTATCTCAATGCCCGATCTACACTGAGCACGTTATTAAAGTTAAATATTATTCCAGTCATCAATGAGAATGATACCGTGGTCATCGATGAAATACGATTTGGCGATAACGATACGCTGGCTGCATTGGTAACCAATCTCGTAGAGGCAGAGGTTCTGGTTATTTTGACCGATCAATCGGGCTTATTTACCAGTGACCCTCGCAAGAATGATAACGCAACCCTTGTTCAGGAGGCCAATGCGGGAGATCCTGAAATTGAGGCAATGGCCGGTGGTGCAGGGAGTGAAATTGGGCGAGGTGGAATGCAGAGTAAAGTCATTGCCGCTAAACGGGCTGCTAGAAGTGGGGCGCATACAGTGATTGCATCAGGGCACGAGCGTGAAGTCCTAGTCCGTTTAGCAAAAGGTGAAGCAATTGGAACCTGTTTGCTAGCTAATACACCCGTGTTAATTGCCCGGAAACAATGGTTGGCAGACCATCTTCAGATTCGCGGAAGCGTGATTCTAGATAGCGGCGCAATTAAAGCCTTAGTTGAAGAGGGTAAGAGTTTATTACCCATTGGCGTGATCGATGTAAAGGGAGAATTCGATCGGGGAGAGGCGGTTTCATGCATGGATACAGACGGTAACGAATTAGCACGCGGTTTAATTAATTATAGTGCGAGAGAAACACGCAAAATCATGCGACAACCCAGCCAAAATATTGAAGAACTGCTCGGTTATTTAGATGAATACGAACTTATCCATCGCAACAATTTAGTAATTCTCTAATCTTTTTGATAAGCTCCTTCTAATTCTCAATTGTTTGGAAAGAATTGATCCATGAATAAATCGGATGTTGAAATCCTTGAGAAAAAATTGTGTTACCAAGGTTTTTTCAGAATGGAGCGTTACGCGCTGCGTCATCGATTGTTTAATGGAACCTGGGGTAAACCGATTGTTCGTGAACTGATGGAGCGAGGACATGCGGCTGCTGTTCTTCCCTATGATCCTGTGAGCGATTGTGTCGTTATGATTGAGCAATTTAGAATTGGCGCTGTGTCTGCACCGGGCGGACCTTGGTTGCTGGAGATTGTTGCAGGAATTATTGAACGGGATGAACCAGCAGAACAGGTTGTGAAGCGAGAGGCAGTAGAAGAAGCCGGTTGTACGATTCATGAGTTGATTCCGCTCTTTGATTATCTGGTGAGTCCAGGCGGTACATCAGAGCGAATCGCGTTATATTGCGGTCGAGTCGAGGCAAATCATATCGTTGGTGGTTTTTATGGTATCGAGGATGAAGGGGAAGATATCAAGGTTCATGTAATGCCTTTTGCTGAAGCGTTATCATTATTGAATACTGGAAAAATTGCGGCAGCAAGCGCCATCATTGCACTTCAATGGCTAGCACTGAATCGAGATTCCGTTCGTAACCGCTGGCTTACAGCATAGAATTCAGAAACTATCACCTTACAACACGCGGGTGAATACCGGCCTTGAGTGCCTGAATCGCTTCTTGTTGGCTACCTACCATGATATCTTGTGGACAAAAATAAAATTTGGCTAACTCACGTAGTGCATGATTCTGCCCGACATTATTGAGTAACTGCCATTCAGGTTGTCGTGAATGCGCCCATGTTTTATTCAGGCGACCTACCGCATAGCGTTTTCTTTCTCGTGTTCTACAACGAATTCCCTCAAAGCTGATATTTTCTGCACCTTCTGAAGATTTTGAAACGAGCGTAAAGCGAATGACACTATCTTCTCCAATTGCAATAGACTGCGCATCAACATAATGTCGCATATCATTGGCAGGGCCTGCATCGAATTCGAGTAAATTCTCTGTTTCAGGATAATTAGGTAATTGGGCCTGAATCTCAACCCAATTTTTACTGTTATCGAAGGTGTCGACGAATTTCTCATTACTTGAGCAAGAAACTAGGCTGACCAAACTTAGAAATACTAACCTTAATTTCATGGCAAATTTAGGTCATTGAGTAAAGCTGCACGGATAGGATTTTTGATAGCTTCAGTGATTGCTTCATAATAAGGGTGACTCACGCCGATACGCAATGTAGACCCACGATATAATGCCTGAATTTGCTCATGACTCAATTCAAAGCGAAGGAAGTGAACCGACGATGTTTTTACTTCATTTTCCCGATCTAAATCTTCGTCGGCAATCGCAAGAATTTTTTCATATCCTTCTACTTCAATCCAGACTTTATCTTCAATTCCAATGAGTTGTGCTAACCTTTCTGCCCGTTCTTCAGGATCAGCGTACTCGATCATCATGGTTACTTTCCAATTGGTACCATCAGGAACTAAGGGAGCATAAGCCGCTAGTTCTTGCAAGATTCCTTCCTCGTCAAATATTTTCTCTGCACGAAGCATTTCCTGGATTTGATAGCGAATGGTGAGCTCATCTTCAAATAATAGCGTTATATGCTCACCGAGTGCTATCAAGCGATCCTTTTTATGCGCAATGACCTGAGTGCGAAATTGTTGTCGAGCTTTGGCGTAAGCTTCCAGTGTCATGAGGCTTTCGCGTGAGATTTTTGCCATAGAATTTTTGTTCTCGTGGGATGGTTGGGCAACCATCGATGGTTCAGATAATGAAGGTTTATTTTCACCGTAAGCGAGGCGCAACAGTGTCAACGGATGAAGTTTTTGCGCACGATGATGACCAATTCCCTGCTGTATATGTCGTGCTGCAATAGCGCAATCGGAGCAGATATAATCAGGATCGGGCGCCGCCATTTGGTTAAAAACAGGTTTACCGATTTTCATGGAGTCTGAGAAAAATTCACGTTTGACGCCCCATGTACCATCATGACCGGAGCAGCGTTCAATGGTTGTTACGTGAGTATCCGGAATGAGCTGTAGAAGGTCTCTGGTTTTCTTACCGATATTTTGCACGCGTAAGTGGCAAGGAATGTGGTAAGAAATTTTTCCGAGTGAACAGGTAAAATCCATTTTCAGGAGTTGATCCTGATGACGCAACATAAAGTACTCGAAAGGATCAAATATAGCCGCAGCGACTGCTTGAACCGCTTCATCGTCAGGGAACATCAGCGGTAATTCTTGCTTGAACATCAGCGTACAAGAAGGTACGGCGGTAAGAATGGCATAGCCCGTTTGAGCAAGTTTGGCGAGAATTGGGATATTCTTATCTTTGTATTCTTCGACTTTCTCTAAATTGCCTAACTCTAGCTGAGGCATACCACAACAGACTTCTTGTTCAACCAAACAAGTAGGTATTTCGTTATGCGCTAATATTTGCAGTAAGTCATGCCCAATATTGGGTTCGTTGTAGTTGATATAACAGGTTGCAAAAATGGCAACGTTACCCGGAGTTCTCGCTCCTTCTTTTTCAATGAAATCAGAATTGGGCTGTGCGTGGTTACGAAATTTTTGTGGCGCGTAATCGGGTAACTTCCTGTCGGCATGAATGCCCAATGTGTTTTCCAATAACTTTCTGGCTACCGGCATTTTGGTGAGCGTATTGGTTACTTGAACAACGACAGGAATGGTTGCTAATTTTCCAACGGTATCGGTATTCGCTAATAACTTGTCACGGAATGGCGCACCTTGTTTTTTATATTTAACAGCCTTAGCGCGCAGCATTAAATGGGGAAAATCAATGTTCCATGGGTGAGGAGGGACATAAGGGCATTTTGTCATGAAACACATATCGCATAAATAGCAGCGATCGACTACTTCCCAGAAGGTTTTTTTTTCTACCCCGTCTAGTTCACCGGTTTTCCCATCATCGATTAAATCAAATAACTTTGGGAATGCGGTACATAAATTAACGCAGCGTCGGCATCCATGGCAAATATCAAAAACGCGATTCATTTCCTCAAAGAGCCGATCTTCATTATAAAAATCAGTTTGCTTCCAATTGAGGGGATGGCGTTTAGGGGCTTCGAGGCTGCCTTCGCGAGTAGTCATAGCAGAAAAATTACAACTAATTAGACAAATTATCCGGTAAATAAAGTATTACCGAGTTTATCAATATTTATATATTGACTAGATTCCATTCTTAAAGCCAAGCAAAGGCTTTTGCTTGGCTTGCTTTGAAATAGACTACTGTCGATTAACGATCAAAATGGTTAATCAGTAAAACCATCCAACGCCCGTTGGAAACGGTTTGCATGGGAACGTTCAGCTTTGGCAAGTGTTTCAAACCAATCCGCAATTTCGGTAAAACCTTCATCGCGTGCCGTTTTGGCCATTCCAGGATACATGTCGGTATATTCGTGAGTTTCACCCGCAATCGCCGTTTTGAGATTATCGCGTGAGGAACCAAATGGCAGACCTGTTGCTGGATCACCACAGGATTCAAGGTACTCTAGATGACCATGAGCATGGCCTGTTTCACCTTCGGCTGTAGAGCGGAATACCGCAGCCACATCATTTTGCCCTTCGACATCCGCTTTGGCAGCAAAATAAAGATAGCGACGATTAGCTTGGGATTCACCCGCAAACGCAGCTTTTAAATTTCCCTCGGTTTTTGATCCTTTTAATTGCATAACTCTCTCCTTTTTGCAATGCAGTTAATCAAAATAGACAAACAAACTATGAATTTGCAATCTCGTAGGCAAAAGAGATGGATCGAAATCATCTCTGATCATGGTAATAGGATTCTAGTTATCCTTTCCATGAGACTATCGAACAGACTGATTGATGTCAACTACAGAGTTTGCTGAAATTTCTCAATAGTTCCTCGATCCTACTGTTTCAGTTGCGAATTAGAATTTTCAAAAGCGTAAAAATTAAGGAAATATCGTGCATGCAGAAAGTATCAGGTATTCATTTTCTGGTTACTTCATATCGATTGAAGATTTATCGCAATATTGCCTTAACCAGCCATGAGAGAAGCAATAAACAATTTATAATAGGCTAAGGTGAGGAAAATCATATCGAGTCTGAACCTGCTGGTTTCGTAAATTGATTTTTGGTTCTTTGGAAAATATTTCTACAAAAAATAACTAAACTAACCCTATGAAAATAACACTAATCGTGTTCGCCATAGCGCTTATGACAGTGTTTTTTATCTCTAGTTGTTCAAGTGGCAGTGGCATGAATCGTATCGAAAAAGACATTGCTTACGGCCCTTTTACTATCCGTGCCACGGCGACCCGGAGCAAGCAGTTCAATATGAATTACGGTACCATGGCGAGCCAGACAAACGTTGCTTACACGATTTTGCATAATGGTAAACCGATTGCCTTTCCTGAAGCACTTCAAAGTAATACAGGATTGCCTTACTTGTGGCGTGTCTATAGTCTACCTGATGCAACAGACCCGACTCTAATAGCCGGTAGCCAAAGTTTGTATCTGGTTTACCTAAAAGGGGGCGCACCTGTCGTCGAATCGATTTTAGAGCAGCACCATGATTTTGCTTCAGTGCAATTCTTGGATAGCCAGAACGGTCAACCAGGGCCTTATTTGGAAGTTTATGCCAAAAGTAACACCGATGATTTAGATCAATTGGACGCTCTTGTGGGTGGACGATATTTGTTGGTGAGTAAACATGCGGTGCTCGATGTACAAACCCGCAGTATCCAGCGCTTCAATGTCAATAACAGCGATGTAGAAAATTATTCCTTTCCTTCCCCTGATGGAGCCCTGGCATTTTCACCTGACCGCAAGAATATCGTTTTCCGGGGAGCGTTTCAAAGTTGGAACACAGCGGATGAAGATTTGCCTGATTCCGAACGCGCACTTGTGGTGTATAACTTTGAACAGGATAGTGGTTATGCAGTTGAATTTGATGAGACTGCGTTGCGTTTACTCAGCGTCGATGAAATGGATTTTCCATGGTTTGAAAAGTTTTTCGAATGGGAAAAATCGGCACAAGGGGATCGGCTGCGACTCCGTAAGCTTGAAAAAACACCTTACTGGAAGGGTAGATTCAAAGTTGATTACGCCTATCCTTATTACACGCTTTACCCGGTGAGGGCAACTATGTTGCCTGTATTCTTGGCATTCGTGGAGCAACAAACCGGGTGGACCAAAGCCGATCTCATTGAGGATAAATTTCACGAATACACAGGCCGTATCCTAACGTTTGCTTCCGGCGCATTAAAATTTGATGTGACGATGAAAGAAGATGAGCAAATCCTGCAATTCAGCAAACATATCTATGCTGCTGATAATCCGGAATACACGACTTTTGTGAAAAAAATAGCGGATGCTTTCGACGCGGATCTTGCCTTAGGTAAACACCAGGAGCATTTTGGGGAAATCACGAGTGATACCAAAAAAATTCGTGATGCTGGAAAGAAAAAAGAATAAAGCAGTCAGCTATTTTATCGGACTGACAATATGTTGGATTATCTTCTTCAAGTAGAAAAAAAGTTATTAAAAACGGCAATCTATATCTATAAATTGCAAAAAGATTTTGTGGAAGTTTCTCACAATTAATGGTTTATTTATTTTTTAAAGGAGAAATGATGCGTAGCATGCAATTTATCAAAACAATTTTATATTTGTTCGTCGGATATTTTTTGTTTTCAATGAATGCATATTTACAAGCAGATGATCGAGTTGATGATCAAGTTCGATTCTCAACAGAAAGTAATTTACTAACGATTCCCCTGGCTATTATTAATCAACACCAAATTGTTTTTAATGCCGAAATGCAACTACTATCAAATGGTAATTTCGTGCTTACAAAATATAGTGAACAGCCGCCAGTACAAATTAATCTTGATGAGCCTTTTATACTAGAAATGGATAAGATGGTATGGTTTAAGAGTACAGATTTCCGGTTAAAACTAGTTGCGGTAACTGAAGATTCGCGTTGTCCAATCGAGGCTGACTGTATTCAGGCAGGAGCAGTTAGCGTTGTGTTAGCCATATATCAAGGAGTTGATCATCTCTTTGATTATCTATTATTAATTGATCCTGCGAATGTGAATGATGCTTATCGGGATATCGGCAACTTTCGTATCAAGCTTTTGAAGGTTGATCCAATCCCATCTTTAGTAAAATCTTCTAAGTCGGCAGATTATAGAGCAACCTTCGTGATCAATTCTCTAGTGAATTAGCAAAAAGTGTGAGGGATCGTCTCCGCATCATAATCAGGCTGATCATCATGATACAGATCAATCCCATTACAGCAGGAAATAACAATGTCGTAACGGAATAATGTTCTAGTGCAAGTATCACCAGAACATTTCGTAACATAAATAATGTGAAAAATAGGAGTGATTCGGAATATGGGAAAGAGTAGGCCTTACGGACCGTTGGACCTAATCCAATCGCATCAATAGTCGTGAGCAATACTACTGCCCATAGAGAATCTGCTGTGAAATACCAAATCGGCAGCGACAGTAAGGCAGCAATGAAGAACCACCAATCAGTGCGAGTGATGGTCACATCGGTGCGCTTTAAGAAAGCAAGATAAGCAATAAAAATGGTCATACTGGCAGAGACACCAATTGGCCAAGCACCTACTCCGCTATGACTTTCAATTTGCGCGAGAAAAATCAGCAATGTTGTGATACCCCAAATGATCCATGAAAAAATATGTGGTTTGACATCACCGTTGAGAATGTCACGGATGTAGGGAATAAAAGCGGTGAGAGTCAGCACGATAGCGATCATGCTGAAGGTTTCCTTGTAGTACATAGCCTTTAAATTGCTCTAAATAATAAAAATTGGATAGGAGTGAATTGTTTGTAATTGGTTCAGCTAGAATGAAAAATTATCTACAGAACTTTGCACGGTTGAAGTTTTGATATGGCAGTTAAAGTGATAAATTGGTGGCACACATAGCGAATTTGAATTTTTATATGGCCTGATTTTATGCTGGTTCAAGGCCAAAACATTGCGTTACTAGAGTCTAGCTAAAGCATTTGCCCGATACACGCTAGTCGCTATGGCGTATACTCGAAAAGATAGACTGGACGTTTTAGCGAATGCCAAGTGGTGTACCAAGAATGAGATTAAAAAATCAATCGCAGAATTTAGGTCTGATATGCTATTTGCTTTGCAGCGCATTTGTTATATCTTATAAAAAGTGGATATATTTTCCCCCATCTGCTGGTAAAGCTTGCAAAATTCATTCTAAAGGAGTGCGATCATGAATATCTTAGATCCTCATTTAAGTTATGACAAAGGATCAACTAGTACAGACCTCACTATCAGTTTCAGAATCCAGTGGAATGAGGATGAATTAGATCTAAGGGGACGATACATGTGTAAAGTAATTCTTTACGATGCTGATCCGGGAAGCGATGATGAAATACTTACGCATCACTTAGATCATATCGAATGTGATGGGCATACTCGAGAAATATCAATTAGCCATACATTCAATGTTTTAAATGATACTCTGAATGTGGATGGTCGAGGCCATGGAAGAGGAACATTGAAAGACGAGATATATGCAAAAATATACATTACAGCAAATGTAGGCATTGCGACGACAAACCAAATATCAACTCAGTTTTAGTTTGGTTTCTAAATCAAGCGAACAATTTGAGTAAAAACTGGATCAGTCATTATTTCCTTCGGCTATTCTATTGGGAAATGAGATTTCTAGCACAACGCACCCAATATCGGTTTTGAAAGGACCATGAAGTTCCCCGGGAGGACGGCTTGCATAATCTCCCGCTTCAAGCCAGCGACCAAAAGCTTGATCATATAACCGGCCACTGACGATAAATATTTCCTCAGGATAGGGATGTGTTTTTCCTCCCAGAGCCCCTGTATCAGCGCCAGGGAGAAAGCGAGTGAGTCGAGTGTATTCGCCCGTAGTAGAATCTATACTAAGCGTAATTTCTTCGGCGATTCCCTCTAGCCCTTTGATGACGTTCCATTGGCTACGATGCTCAGAAATCAGGGGATTCCAATAAGTCGTGGTCGATTTTGTCATGGCTTTTATTCCCAAATTACCATCTTGAAACGCTCTTTTACGATTCCAAAGTAATTGCATTTCCAGTCGCTTTGCGCGAAAAAATCTAAGTGGTGCCACTGATCTTTCTGTCTCAGAATATTAGCGGCAGCATCATCCCAATCGATTGCTGCAAATTTGACTTCTAATAACTGTTTACGGGCAGCTACTTCATCGTATTCAAAGCCATCATATTCCCAATGCAGAACTTCAAAGACATTGCCAGAGCGATCAACGTAATCCATGCTGAAATCGAGTCCCCATTTCGGTCGGATACGGATAATTTTATAAATGAGTGGATTAGTGTGCGCCCACTGCTGTAATTGGCGTAACGCTTCACCGGCATAACCTTTACGTTCAAAGAGTAGGCTATGATTGAGTACTGCACCTTCGATTCGATCGGGTTGTATAAACCAGGGTGCTTTTAACGCACGGTGATGTTCGCGGTGGGGTTTGGCAGGTGCGGAGTTGATTATCGCGTAGTGCTGTTCTAAATCCGTTAGATCGTAGCCATTTTGATCGAATAATGCCAAATCTTGAGCGGCCGGTACTGACACGCTTTGGAGAGGTTTTTCCCAGAAACCATTAGGATCAAATTGATGATGGGTTAAACTGACGTAGCTCATGAAATACTAAATTTACTCATTGATTATTGATAAAGTTAATCATAAATAGAAAAAGGCGCTACTAAGCGCTGGGGGATCGGCCATATAATTTCCGTAGTTCTTCTTTAGCACTTTCCAATATTTCCCGCTGCGTTACCGGTAAATGAGTTCCTGCTCGGTTGATATAAAAATTGAGTATGAACATCGCTGAAGCAAATGGATTTGTTTTGCGCCGCTGACTATTATCAGCAGAACATTTTAGTGATAACGCGATTTTGTGTGGGTCTTTCCAGGTAAATACACCGAGTTCAAGATCTAATGCATTACTTGATTCGGTGGCATGTTGTGACCAGTATTCGCGTTGCCTGGGTGATATTGGCTTTTGGTCTTTTAGAGGTTTATTCATATTTTCAAATACGAACTCGACGAATTTAAGCGATGGTTCTATTGATTAAAAAAAGTAAGACTTTCCGTAATTAAGCCTGGGATGTTTCATAGTGAATTTTAGTGGAAAGTAGACTAGCTATTACGACCATCAATCCACCGATCCATTCCTTAGCACTTAACTGCTCATCAGCAAGGTAATAAGCTGCGATTGCGGCGATAAACAATTCAAGCAGCAAAATAACAATTGCTTGATTAGCGGGAACATGGGTTAATCCATACTGTAGCAAAATACTGAGCAAGAAGATGGTTATGCCTAACCCCAGTAGGATCAACCCCGTTTCGTTACCAATTTGATCAAGATTGGGTAGCGTTCCTGTCATGCCCGTGAGCATGAAGCTCAGTAAGAAGACTCCTAGCCATATTGCCAGGGATTTTTGTTCAATCGTATGGTGTTGATCTTTGCGGATGAGCACATTGTTGAGTGCAAACATGATACCGCCTGATAGACCCATCCAGTCACTGAATTGAGTAGGGAATGGAAAATCATTATTCGATTGCCAAAGTATCGTCATAGCACCGCTCAGGGAAAGGACAATGACCCAATAACCCGATAAACCGAGTCGCTCATTTAAGAGTAATCGCGCAAAAAAAATTGTCCAGAACGGGGCTAAATAAAACAATAGTAATACTCTTACAATTTCGCCATGAATCACACCAAGTGTATAAGCGATACTAGTCCATCCGGCAGTAATGCCAATCCATATCAACCAATGATTTTCAGATGAGGCCGTGTTGTGTTGGATCGATAAATTTTTACGAAGAAAAATAATACCCGAGATCAATGCGACTAAATAAGTTAAAGCAGTTGCAGCTTCACCACTAAATCCTGATTGATTGAGTAAGCGATAGGGATACCAAGCAATACCCCAGCAAGTAGCACCCAATAATAATGCAAGGATAGGTAGCTTATTATTTTGTTTGGTTAACATGAATCCAGCCATTTATAATGCGGTTTTATAGTTAATAGTTAAAAAAATTTCACCGCAGTGAAAAATAGAAGTCATGTAGCCTGAACAACTAATATTAATCGTTAATGATGGCATAAATTCAAGGTTTTAGAATTCATATCACAAATGAACCCGTTATTGAGAAATCTTCAACCCTATCCGTTCCAGAAACTGTCCCACTTACTTGAGGGTATTACAGCTAATGCATCTTTGGCGCCGATAAATCTGCATATTGGTGAACCCAAACATGAAACGCCTGCATTTATTCTCACCGAATTGGCTAAAAATCTCCACGGTGTTGCAAATTATCCTACAACACTGGGTTCAAAATGGCTACGAACCAGCATTGCGACATGGCTAGTACAACGTTACCAATTGACAGCAATTGATCCTGAAACTGAGATCATCCCTGTCAATGGCAGCCGTGAAGCGCTATTTGCATTTGCTCAAACTGTCATTAATAGCAAAACACCTGAACAACCTATCGTAGTTTGTTCTAATCCGTTTTATCAAATCTATGAAGGTGCAGCATTACTTGCTGGCGCGCAACCTTATTTTCTCAATGCATCGGTTGAGCAAGATTTTGCGCTGAATTATGAACAGTTACCAGAGGCGATTTGGTCACGTACGCAATTAATTTATGTTTGCTCCCCTAATAACCCAACAGGACGGGTGATGACTTTGGACGAGTGGCAACACTTATTCGAATTATCAGATCGCTATGGGTTCGTGATTGCTTCGGATGAATGCTATTCAGAAATTTATTTCGATGAACACACGCCACCATTAGGTGCGCTACAGGCAGCACAACAATTAGGACGCAACAAGTTTACGCGGTTGGTTGTTTTTTCCAGTTTATCCAAACGCTCTAATGTTCCTGGTTTACGCTCCGGCTTTGTTGCAGGGGATGCAGCAATTTTGAAAGATTTTTTACTGTATCGGACTTATCATGGGAGCGCCATGAATCCAGCAGTTCAAGCAGCCAGCACCATTGCCTGGAGCGATGAACAGCACGTGATGGAGAACCGCCGGATTTATCAGGAGAAATTTAAAGATGCACTCGCGATTTTAAATGAATGCATGCTGGCAAAGATGCCCGATGCGGGTTTCTATTTATGGATCAAAACGCCTATCAATGATCGGGATTTCACGCAAAAGTTATATCGCGATTATAATGTAATCGTTTTGCCAGGAAGCTATCTTGGGCGTGAAGCCCATGGATTCAACCCAGGAGAAAATTTTGTTCGTATTGCGCTCGTTGCTCCATTAGCTGAATGCTCACAAGCGATGCAACGAATAAAAGCATGCATTTCCCAAATTCATTAAAATTATTAAATTCATTCAAGGAATAACATGGAACAGTTGCAAGCAACGATTGAAGCAGCGTTTGAACGGCGTGCCGAATTAACACCCCGTAATGTGGAGGCAGGTCTGAAAGAATCAATCGCTCAAGTCATTCATTTACTCGATGCAGGTAAATTACGAGTTGCAGAAAAGATTAGTGGTGAATGGGTAACGTACCAATGGATCAAGAAAGCGGTGCTCCTATCTTTCAGGATTGAGGATAATAATTTTATTAAAGGGGGATTCTCGAATTATTTTGATAAGGTTCCCTCAAAATTTGCTGATTATAGTTCCCGTGATTTTCGCGATGGTGGGTTTCGTGTCGTTCCTCCTGCAGCTGTTCGGAAAGGTGCTTTTATTGCGAATAATGTGGTGTTGATGCCTTCTTATGTCAATATAGGTGCTTATGTCGATGAAGGAACGATGGTTGATACTTGGGCGACAGTAGGGTCTTGTGCCCAAATTGGTAAGAATGTTCATTTATCGGGAGGCGTTGGGATTGGCGGAGTACTTGAACCGGTGCAAGCAAATCCTACGATTATTGAAGATAACTGCTTTATTGGTGCCCGTTCTGAAATTGTCGAAGGCGTTATTGTTGGCGAGAACTCAGTGATTTCAATGGGGGTTTATATTGGACAAAGTACCAAAATCTATGACCGGGAAACGGGGCAAGTTAGCTATGGGCGTATTCCACCTGGATCAGTCGTCGTGTCAGGAAGTTTACCTTCAGAGAATAAGCAATATAGCCTCTATTGTGCGGTCATTGTAAAACAAGTCGATGCCAAGACTCGCTCTAAGACTGGGATTAATGAGCTACTACGTGGAATTTAACGACTCGTCGGACTTTTACCTAACGTTAGCGAGTAACAGAATGTTTTGAGCAATCGATTTTCAATTACTGGATGATTAGAAATGCGTGTCGTTGTGACTGGAATGGGAGTTATTGCTCCGATCGGGACAGGAGTTGAACAATTTTGGAATGCCGCAGTAAATGGAATCTGTGGGATACGCAAAATTAGTAGCTTTGATGCATCGGGCCAACGTTCCCAAATTGCCGGTGAAATCATTGGGTTTGACCCTGCTTCCGTGATGTCAGCTAAACAAATTGAACAATCTGATCGATTTACACAGCTAGCGCTATGCGCCGCTAATTTTGCGCTTAAAGATGCGGGAGATCTCGATGGTTATTTACCTCAGCGCGTAGCAGTGAGCTTAGGTTCGGGGATGGGTGGGTTTTCAACGTTTGAATCTTCAGCGACACGAAAATTTCAGAAAAAATCATTACCCCCTTTTACGGTTCCACGGATCATGGCCAATTCTGCAGCAGCCTGGATTGCGAGCAAGTACGGATTTAAAGGTGTCAACCTGACGACGAGTACAGCGTGTTCATCAGGCGGTAATGCGATTGGGGTAGGGCTTGAATTAATTCGCTCCGGAAAAGCCGATGTTGTTATCGCAGGAGGCGCTGAAGCATGCGTATTACCTTTGACGATGTCTGGTTTTGAGGTGTTATTTGCGTTGTCTACTGGATTTAATAATACCCCAGAACAGGCATCAAGACCTTTTGACAAAGGTCGGGATGGTTTTGTAATTGGTGAAGGCGCAGGTATCGTTGTTCTAGAAAGAGAAGAACATGCCAAACAACGTGGAGCCTTAATTCATGCATATCTATCCGGTTATGGTTGTACTTGCGATGCAGCACATATCGTGGCGCCGGAAATGGAAGGTCAAGTTGCTGCGATGCAAGCAGCCATACAAGATGCACAGATCCAACCTGAAGCGGTTGATTATATTAATGCGCATGCAACTTCTACACCACTCGGCGATATCGTAGAGACTAAAGCTATTAAACAGTGCTTTGGATCCCATGCGCAGAAATTATCCATTAGTGCGACTAAATCAATGATTGGACACTCTATCGGTGCGTCGGCAGCAATTGGGAGCATTGCCACGATCATGGCGCTAAAAACTGGCACTATTCATCCCACGATCAATTTAGTGGCGCCCGATCCAGAATGCGATCTTGACTATACAGCCAATCACGCGGTTAGAAAGCCGATCCAGGTTGGGTTATGTAACGCTTTTGGCTTTGGTGGTAATAATTCCACACTTGTTTTTACAATAAATTAAATCATAGGAATACATCATATGGCTACAGCAGATATCGAAGCAAAAGTCATTCAGTTCATTGCTTCTAAAGTTGAGAATGTCGATGCTTCAGCGGTTACAGCAGCATCACAATTTAAAGATTTAGGTTTGGACTCAATGGATACAGTTCAGCTATTATTTGATGCGGAAGAAGAATTTGGTGTTACATTTGATGGCGATGAAGTGAAGAATCTCCGAACAGTAGGGGATATTATCGATTATATTAACAGCCATCCTCCAGCAGCACCTCAATAAAGCTGAGCGGGTTGATTGCTAAACATGGTTTAGTAAATGATTTAGAGATAATTGACCGCTTTTTTATGATGATCTCTAGGGAAATTGGCTTCTGGGCGACCTAAGTAATAACCCTGTGCAAGGTCGACCCCAAGATTTTTGACCATGCTCAAGGTTGCAGCATCTTCAACAAATTCAGCCACAGTGATTTTACCTAATCCACGTGCTACTTCTACCATGGCTTTGACAAATATTTGATTATCACGATTATTCGGAAGATCACGAATAAATAAGCCATCGATTTTTAATACTTCCACACCAAGATATTTGAGATAACCAAAGGTAGAAAATCCACTCCCAAAATCATCCAAGCAAACACGGCAACCTGTTTGATGAACTGCCTCAATGAAACGTTGTGCATCTTGGACGTCAGAAACTGCAGCTGTTTCTGTTAACTCGATAATCAAACGTTTAGGGTCGACATGATATTCATTTAATAGATTACTAATGTAATTCGGTATAGCAGGATCATCAAAGGTTCGACCAGAAATATTGATTGCAACGGGCGGCATATTGGGGTTTTGGTGGAGCAACTCAATACTACGTTTTATTACCCAACGATCAATATTGACGATTTGCCCATTTTTCTCAGCAACTGGGATAAATTGTCCCGGCATAATGAGCTGATCAGGTTTATTTTTATCGCGCATTCTAACGAGAATTTCTAGGTGTTCTAAATTACTCTGGGTTGTTTCGTAAACACCTTGAAAATGAATTTCAAACAAGTTTTGTTCAAGCGCTTGTATGATTCGGTTATACCACGTTAACCGATTCATCATCATTTCTGACGAATCACGCATTGGATCATAGAGTGCCCAGGTATTTTTTCCATGATTTTTAGCCTGATACATTGCAGCATCTGCGTGGGCAATCAAATCTTCAGCCGTTTCTCCATGGATGGGAAAGATTGCGACTCCAACGCTGGTGGTGAGGCGTATATTCGTATCACGAAAATGGATTGGGATAGAAGCAATAGCATTGACAATGCGAGAAGGTAACGCGCTGATATCATCACCAGATTTTAGTGGACTCAAGATCGCGAATTCATCCCCTCCGAGCCGTGAAAAAATTTCCGTTTGCCGAACGATGCTAGAAATTTCTCCAGACGTACGAGTTAAAACGGTATCTCCGGCTTTATGGCCAAACGTATCATTGATATATTTAAAATCATCGAGATCGAAATAAAGTAGTGCAAATTGATTCTGATTGCGTAAGGAAGTGGCAATCATATTATCAAGTTCTTCTTGGAAGCGATGACGGTTATGTAATCCAGTCAGTGGGTCTCGTTCCGCAAGATACAGAAGTTGTTGGGCAGTTTGTCTTTCTTGCGTGATATCTTCATAAATCCAGAGGCGTCCGATGAGTTTATGTTCTGCATCATTGACTGGATAGGATGACTGAGTCAGAATTCTGCCATTATTCAGTTCCAATTCTGATAACTTAGTAATTTCATCTGAATTAAGTAGGTTTAATAAATATTTTGAGGCATGCGCTGGTTTTGAGAATATCTCATTAGATCGTTCTACAAGCGTTTGAATGGGTTTATTCAATAAATGGTCCTGTTCATTGATATTCCACATTCGCGTAAAAGTAGGATTGATGTATTCGATTCGTCGATCGGTGTCTTCAAATAAAATACCGATATTCATCGCAGAAAGTAAGGCACCTAATCGACTTTGTTCACGCTCTGCTAACGTTCGTAATTCGCGCTGAAATCTTTCGGAATTACGCAATTCTTCCAAAGCTGTATTTAATTTTTCCTCGGCTTGCCGCTGGTGTGTGATATCAAGCATGACACCTTGGAGTAGCACAGGCTTACCCATCGCATCTTTCAACCAAACTGCATCATCTCTTACCCAAGTGAGGCTGCCATCTTTTTTGTAGATGCGATATTCTGAATAATAAGGCGATCCCGTTGTTAAACTGACGGATAAACCTGACAATATTTGCTTGCGATCTTCAGGGTGAATTTGATTTAACCATAGTTGTGGATTCGCTAACCATTCCTCGACACTAAACCCTAGTTGGGTTTCAAGCTGTGGACTGACATAGACAGTATGTATTTCTGGATCGATAGCGATTGTGTAGGTTACTGCTGGAATCTGCTCAATCAAGGCGCGGTATTTTGATTCGATATGGAGTCGATCCGTAATATCACGAGCACAACCTAATATCGCGGTAATATGTCCTTGCATATTACGCAGCGGGATTTTAATCGTATCAAACCAGCGGAGTTCACCATTGGCCAATAGTGCTTGGTCTGCTGGATTATGCACGGTTCTGCCTGAGAAAGCTTCGTTATCATCGACATGAAATCCCCGAATGTTTCGGGCTGAATCACCATAACATTGATAGTCAGGCCAAAAATCTGTATCAGGTTTGCCTAGCATTGCTGTTGGTTCTAACCCTTGGCTGGTAGCTAATGACTGATTCACAAGTAGAAAACGATGCTGCTTGTCTTTTACAGAAATCATATCGGGAGAAGCATCAATGACCGTGCGGAGTAAATTCTTGGCTTGAGTGATTTCTTCAATTGCTTGCTTACGCTCGCTGATATCTTGAATGGTTCCAACGGCTTTGATAGGAACACTATTACTATCCAGTGTCGTAATTTCGGCTCTGACTCTGACCCATTTTGTCCGTGCATTGAGTTTAAAACGGAACTCAATATCGTAAGGGTCTCCTTTTAGGAACGATTGCCAAGCCAGATTAACGTTTTCTCGATCTTCTGGGAGTACATGCGCTAAAAAACTACTAAAACTGAAAGGTGCTTGCCTTCCGGCGCCGAATATTCGAAAGGCTTCCTTAGACAAGGTAAGGACATCCTGTATCAGATCGAAATGCCAACTCCCTAATTTTGCGATGATTTGTGTGCGATGCAGTGCCTCTTCATTTTGTTGAAGTACCAGTTCTTTTGCTTTAAAGTCACTAATATCGGTATGCGTGCCTAGCATCCGCAGCGGATGCCCTTGATCATCCCATTCTACTACCTTGCCTAGCGATAGAATCCATTTCCATTCCCCAGTTCGGGTAAGTTGGCGGAATTCCACTTCATAATTGCTTTTTACACTATTAATATAATCTTTATAAATTTGATAGGTACGCTCGCGATCCTCTGGGTGCATCCGTTCAAGCCATTTTTCGGTGGTTTCCTGAAATGAGTTAGGATCATGACCGAGCATACGTACATATTCTGGACTAACGATCGCTTGATCGGTTTGAATATTTAAGTCATATAACCCTTGATTAGCTGCTTCAAGCGCTAATCTAAGGCGCGATTCACTATCCCGCAAATTTTGTTCAACCTGTTTTCGTGATGATTGAATGCTTATCATCATGAATGAGATGAGCGAAGTGGTTGTGATAAACACACATAACAGGAATTGATCGGTATAGAAATTTCCTTCTGAGAAGGGTCCAAGCCCTTGCGAGGTGCCTATGGTGGCTAATGATGAGATAACGATAACTGCTATTGTCACTGCCATTGAATTAAAGCGAAGCCCAATCCACAATAAAGGAAGGTATACAATATAAGGGATAGCCGATGTGATCGCATTAAGTGGGGTAAATCCGATGAAAACGATCCAAGATAATCCTATACAACTACTAATTGCTAAAATGAATTCCCATCTAGTTGTTAAGTTGAGTAGGAAGTTTTTGATGGATTGAGTTGACCAAAAAAAGAATGGGGGAGCAAAAACTAGGATACCAATCATATCCCCAGACCACCACCCTAACCATGCTAACTGAAGTTGCTCAATGAGTATCTTGTCATTGAGATAGAGTATCAGCGTGCCAAAACTAGCTGTGAGCGCTGAAGTTCCAGCGCTGATAATAAGAAAGCGAATAATATTTTGTTTATTAGAAAAGTGAGTAGGAAAACCTGCTATTTTTCGAAGAATATAAGCACCGGCCAATGGGCCCAGTGTATTACCTAATGAAACACCTAAAGCGGTAGGCAAAGCTAATTCACCAATCGTTAATGTGATAACCAATGAGCCAAGAAGGATGCCAGGGCAAAGCGCTAATCCCCATAATGTTAATACTGCCAAAGCAATTCCAGCAGGTGGCCAAAATAGGGTGATATTTGAGCCAATGTACGGTATGCTCAAGCCCAGCATTGCTCCAACGTAATAAGCGAATGCTAAGGAAACTATTCCCAGAGCCAATGAAACCGAGAAAAAGGTTGATTGTTGTATCATGAATGATTAAGCATATTCGGTAAAGAAAATCTACTGAGTTGGCTAAATAGGGTTTTGACTAGCTGCATTTTCATCGATAGTTGGATGAGCATAGCATTCAATTAGTGCTATGTTTAACTTTAAAATAGATGGGTTTCATATCATTATTCTAATTTTTATTTAATAAAAACCTTAGAACTAACCTATCAAGTAGATCAATAATTTAGCTAAGATTTAAGAACGAGTAAAATAAAGTATTAAATCTAATTCATTCTGAGTTTCAATATAAAATTGTCAGAAGACTTATATGAAAGGGGTAACGCATGTCAAATTGGTTTAAGGATAACTCAAGGTCAATTGGCCGAACACCACTTGTTCAACTGAATCGAGTTACTGATGGTGCGCAGGCAACGGTACTCGCAAAAATTGAAGGGCGTAACCCAGCCTATTCTGTAAAGTGTCGAATCGGGGTGGCAATGGTTGATGATGCAGAACAGAGGGGGTTGTTGGGCCCTGGAAAAGAAATCGTCGAACCAACCAGTGGAAATACAGGCATCGCTTTGGCATTTGTCGCTGCTGCAAGAGGGATTCCACTTACGTTAACGATGCCAGAAACGATGAGTATTGAGCGTCGTAAACTATTAGTCGCTTTTGGAGCAAAACTGGTACTCACTGAGGGTTCAAAGGGGATGAATGGTGCAATTGCAAAAGCAAATGAAATCGTGGAATCAGAAGCAGGTCGATATGTTCTGCTACAACAATTTAAGAATGCTGCAAATCCTGCGATACACGAGCTGACAACGGGACCTGAAATTTGGAATGATACCAATGGCGCAATTGATATTTTTGTTGCAGGTATTGGAACAGGGGGAACGATGACCGGTGTATCGCGATATATCAAACAGGCTAAAGGTAAACCTATTCTGTCAGTAGCAGTTGAGCCTTCAGCAAGCCCAGTGATTTCTCAGCGACGTGCAGGGGAACCTTTAACACCTGGTCCGCATAAAATTCAAGGAATCGGGGCAGGGTTTATTCCCGATAATCTGGATCTTTCTCTGGTAGATGCGGTAGAACAGGTGTCGAATGAAGAGGCAGTTATGTACGCACGCCGATTAGCTCGGGAAGAAGGGATTCTTTCTGGAATCTCTTGTGGCGCAGCTGTAGCCGCAGCGGTTAGGCAAGCGAAACGAGCTGAAAATGCGGGCAAAACAATCGTAGTGATCCTGCCTGACTCGGGAGAGCGGTATTTGAGTAGCGTTCTTTTTGAAGGCATGTTTAATGAACAAGGACTAAGCGCATAGTGACTAGTGTTAATAAGGTTAGCGATATTCAGCTTAAAAGCACTTACTTGGAAATCGATGAGATTGTCGATGCGCTGAGGGATTTAAGGATTGCCTCACTGGGGAATCGACAAGGTCATCTACGTCCTCCTAAATTACCATCCCGCAAGATTCTTATTAGTGTCGCTGAGGGACTCAATGCGGCCATGTTCCCCAATCGTTTGGGTTCAGCAGATTTAGCGGATGAGGGGGTTGATCATTATGTCGGGCATACGCTCAATATGACTTTGCGCGCACTGCTGGTACAAATTCAGCATGAGCTTCACTCTAATTCGGGGCTTGAAGCGCTCGGTGATATCGATCGTGAAAAATCAATCGCAATTACACAGGCCTTTGCTAAACGCTTGCCTGCCGTGAGAAATTTATTGGAAAGCGATATTGTGGCGGCTTATGAAGGTGATCCGGCCGCACGAAGTGTTGATGAAGTGCTGGCTTGCTACCCTGGGATTATGGCCATTGCCTATTATCGATTGGCCCATGAATTACATCTGCTTGGGGTTCCACTCATTGCGCGTATGATTTCTGAAATTGCGCATTCGCAAACTGGGATTGAAATTCATCCAGGTGCTCAAATAGGCCCAAGATTCTTTATCGACCATGGAACCGGAGTGGTAATCGGTGAAACGGCGATCATTGGCCAAAATGTGCGTCTTTATCAAGCGGTCACTTTAGGGGCTAAGCGATTTCCGGTTGATGAGAAAGGTGCTTTAGTCAAAGGCATTGCGCGCCACCCGATTGTTGAAGATGATGTCGTAATCTATGCAGGTGCGACGATCTTGGGGCGTATCACGATTGGTAAGGGTTCTACTATCGGCGGGAATGTCTGGTTGACCCGTAGTGTTCCACCGGGGAGTAATGTGACTCAAGCACAAATGCGCTATGAGCTATTTGAAGGGGGAAGTGGGATTTAATATCATTTTGCTAAGGAGAAATTGTGGTTAGTACCAAAAATTTTTTGACGCTAGAAGATGCAAAGCTTGTTGCAGCCGCAGCTGAAGCGGAGGCGTTACGCAATAATTGGCCAGTTGTTATCGCAATAGTCGATGAAGGTGGGCATTTAATATACTTGCAGCGACTTGATAATACTCAAATTGGGAGTGTTGATGTTGCCATCCAAAAAGCACGTTCGGCGATTGCTTTTAGACGGCCAACTAAAATACTCGAAGAGCAGATCAATCAAGGGCACTTGCGATATCTAGGACTACCGGGGGCAATACCGATTGAAGGGGGACTACCCATAGTGTTTAAAGATCAATTCTTAGGGGCCATTGGTGTCAGTGGCGTTCGTTCACATCAAGATGCGCAGATTGCGCAAGCTGGTATCGATGCTTTATTACCCCAGTAAAACTTACTTGAAAGCTAACGCAAATGTTTGAATTAACTCTCCGAGACTGGATTCAGGGAGTTTATTAATTCCAGCTGCGGCTTCTCGTCCACCCCCACCAGGATAGCGTCTACAAAATGCCGATGCGCCATAAGGATGATCTTTTGCTGCACGGACACTAACTGTGTATGAGTTTTCGCCATCAGGACAGATGATCAAATGGGCGCGAGCAGGAAAATCCTGTGAAAGGTCATTGGCCCAAACCCCTACCGCACGACGGGCCCAAGCTGTATCAGGTAATCGATAAACGGCTGCTGTGGATGTGGCAATTTCGGCAATCATCATTTTGGCGTGTTCCATATCTTCTGTATAACCAGTAACCAAAGTAGCGATTTCCGGTGCTTCATCGTAAGCTTCTCTGGGATCTTGGAATTGCTTTAGTGCTTGGTAAAGTCTGGCAGGATGAAAATGCAAATCATCGATCTGCGTTCCATATCCATTGTAGTTGATCAACTCGCCCAACTGGTGCAGTTTTTGTGTATCAATTGAATTAAGATGCGCCATAACGCAGCGTTGCTCAGCAATCTGAACTAGGTTATCGCCAAACGCAGCGGTAATCGCCCATAATGAATACTGCCTATTGAGATAACGATCAACGAGTAGGCTGGTGCAAGTATCCGGGGATTCATCAATCACTGTATTTAAATAGCTGCTTTGAGGTATCTGCCCCGCATAGTGATGATCAAAATAGGTAATATGTGCACCCACAGAAATTAATCGATCCAAATCACTGCGGTTACGATCCAGCGAAATATCAAGCACTGTGATTTGATCTCCTGAGCTAGCTTCAACTTTCTGGAGTAAAGCAATATCGCGTTTGACACCCGTTATGAGCTGTGACTCAACAGGGTTAACCAAGCGCAATTGTATTAACGCGCAAATACCATCGGCGTCTCCATTGAAGATGTCAAAGTATTGAATCATGAAATGAGTAAATTTCTTAAAAAGTTTGCAGTAAATAAGTGTGTTTATGATGTTCTTGATCTGCCAAATTTGGATCGGATAAAGTCACTACTTACTTCCCAAACAAAACTAATTAATTTGAGCTGCCGTTTAGCCCTCGTTGGTTGTTGAATTAGGCGATAAAACCACTCGAGATTAAGTCGTTGCATGAATCGTGGCGCTCGTTTAACGTTTCCAACGATTGTATCGAGCGTTCCACCGACACCTTGACAAATACGTACTGTACTCAGTTGCTGTAAATATTTGTACATCCATTCTTCTTGCCGAGGGCTGCCCAAAGCAACAAACAAGATATCTGCCTTTGATTCATTAATTTGACTAATTAATTTATGCATATCTTCTTCAAAAATATATCCATTTGCCCGACCCACGATCTGTAGTGATGGATAAATAGTATTTAGGCGTTCAACAGCGCCACGATTGATTTCTTCTTTGGCGCCATAAATAAAAATACGGTATCCGTGCTTGCTGGCCAGTGCACAAATTTCTGTCATCAAATCAGCGCCAGGAACGCGAGTGGCAGCATGACCTTGTAAACGCATCGCCATAACAATTCCAATACCGTCCGGGATGAGAATTGTGGCTTTTGTAAAAAAATCTTTAAGAAATTGATTTTCTCGTAGCGCATAAACTTTTTCAGGATTGACTGCTAGTACAGTTCCAGGTTGCTTTGCTTCTTGAATATACTCATCAATTGACTGTAAAGCGAGCACCATATCGACACAGTCTACAGGGGTGCCAAGAATACTGGTACGTTTTATTTTATTCATATGCATCCTCATCCTTTGTTAAGATATGGCCAACATTGCTTTCCCGATTTCTTTACCAATTGTTTCTGCTTTGAATTTTTCGAGTACCCATTGCTGAGCATAGTCTCCCATAGCTTGTCTTTTGCTTGGATGATTTACGAGCTCAATAATAGCTTGGGCTAATAGCCTAGATTCAGCTTGTTTTATTAGGATTCCACATGATTCATTTATTACAACATCAGGAATGGGGCCCCAATCGAGAGCAACGATAGGTAAACCATGTGCCATCGCTTCAATAAATCCCATACCAAAGGAATCATTACTGCTGGGTAAACAAAAAATATCAGCATTCTGCAGTAAGCTTAGCTTTTGCGTATTATCTACCCACCCAGTAAAATCTACACGATGTGACAATTGAAGCGCTTTCACGCGTGCTTTAATAGTAGGTAGTAAAACACCATCTCCTGCAATAATGAGGCGAACGCAATCGGGGAGATAGGGCAGCGCTTCAACTACTAACGCTACACCTTTTCCTTTCTCAATTCGTGTCATTGTTAAGATATTTAGTTGTTTTATTTGTTCTGGGGTAGATTTAGGAATATGCGCTATTTGTTCCCATTTCTGATCTAAAGGGTTAGGGATGATAAAAAGGGGTTTTGTAGTACCAGATTTCATCATTAATTCTTTCCACCATGGCGTTAGTACGCATAAGCTAGATGCGGATAGAGCCATAATATTGAAAATTATTTTGCCGAGGGGTTTGTCAAGAAGTACTGCTACTTTTGCAGAATGAATTTGCATCGCGGCTGGACATCCATGCATTCGAGCAAAGAAAGCAATCGTTGTTTTACGAAAAAACGAAATAATACCGCCACCTACATGTATATATAACACAACCTTTTTCTCTGAAAGCTCTGCTGATCGAATTTCCTGAGAAATCAAGGTAAATGCTTTAAGCCAATAAAGCCATTTTCCCCCTTTAGCGGATGCATGATGTGTGGGAATAAACTTAAAAGATATATCAGCTTGTTTAAGCGCATAGAAATATCCCGGTAATGCATTGGCAATTCCCCCGCGTCCAGATTGAGGATCAGTACCGACTATCATGATATGGAGTTTATTAATCACTAGTTTAAATAAACCCCTTACCCATAACTTGATCGTCTAGAAGTATTTTTGCTTGCAAAAAAGAGGGCAAAGTATCCAGCCATTAACGTAGTAGGGACTGGGCTTGTCAGCGCATGGCCAGCAAATATAGATTGGCCTAAATATAATATTGACGCAGATGCAATAAGGCCATGTAAGGAATCACGTTTAATAACAAAGCGATGGATGCTTCTAATTAGTACCAACAATATAAACAAGTGTATCAATACAGTAAAGATGAAACCGTGTGCGCCATATATGTCCATCCAATCTACTTCAATAGCTTTTCTACCCCGATCACCAGGATAATAAGTTGCTATTCCACGTTGGAAACTATCAGCACCTTCTCCAATGAGGTTATACCAATCCGACCTTTCAGCGATATACTTACTACCTGCTTGTATTAAAAGCGTACGAGGAAGGTCTCCTTGGACGATTTGCTCGAGTTTTTGTTGTTGATAAATATTTTCTTGCTGCTTATCTAAGCCATACAGAAGTAACATGCTCATAGTAACGAGAATTAGCGTTGTTACAATCCATTTTTTAATTTTCCTAATAGCAGCAGAGTTACTACTATTCGATGCTTGGTGGCTCCATATTAAGCAAATTATAGTTGTGAGTGCTATTCCCATAAGCACACCCAGTGAGGCTCTTGTTCCAATCTGTATGCAAGCGTAAGCGCAAAGTGCTAGCAATATTAATTTTAACCAAGAAAATCGAATTAAAACCAAATTATAACCAGCAGCAATTAATGCTAGCCCTAAAGCAAGTGTTATATCGTTTCCCGCAAAAAAGATTCCTTTGCTTCCATAAGCATAGTCTCCGTAACTTTCACGCTGAATGCCCAATTGTGGTGAGATTAATATGAAGAAACCTAAGATATAGGCAGCATATTGGATAAATCGCAATAGCTCGTTTTGTTGTATTTGATAGCGCTTGATGATAACAATGAACAAGCAGGTTACAAGGGGTAGATACAATAATTTTGCAACTAATATCAAATCAAGGAGAATGTTTTGGCTACTTACTACTCCAACCATGATGCTTGGTACGATTGATAAAGTAAGTGACCCTATCCAGAAAAGCAATCGGGAACCAATAATATGGCTGTATCGTACTATATATACCATAGCACATAGCAATACTCCTCCACGAAAAATTACTCCGGGTGAGACTGGTAATATAATTCCATAATAATCTAAGCCCCCATATAAAATATCTGAAATAAAAAGGAAGGGTATTAAAGCAACAAGCCAAAGTGTTTTCTTCTTGAAGATGAAATGAGAATCTACCAAGTGAGCTGTCACAAACTATTACTATTAGTGTTAGATGAAGATGAGATGATCGCCCATTGTCCAGGTTTTAATTGATTTGAACTAGATTCAATCTGTGGTGAGTAAATAAGTGTTGAATTAAGGGGTAATCTTGAAGAAAACGATAAAACAATACGCTGATTATTTTTGCCAGTAATGATTAGACTGGTTTCATTTCTGATAACACTATATCCTTCACGGATAACTTTCCATATTGCAATAAAATCCTGATACCAAGATTTACTTTTACTATTTCGATCAAAAGCTCCTAGTTGTGGGTCCTTTAAAGCCGGATAATCCATTAAGTTAAAAATATATAGCCTATTAATTCTAAATTGAGCACTATCAGCAAGTAGGTGTAAAAATGCTTCTCCCCACGCACCTGGCTTATTAAAAATTTTCGCTGCTCTTCCACTACGAGAAGATACATTCCATCCAGTAATCATTACCGAGCAATCAGAATCAGAGAGCCATTTTGGATAATTTTTTAATGGGTTATTCGTATCCATATTAAAGAGATGAAATGAGATAAATTTCTCAGGTAGTGATTTACATTGAATATCTCTAATTAATTGATGGTAGTGTAAGTTTTTTAATTCACTTTTATTATCAGTTAGAATTGAATGGTGAGTTAATCCAAAGCCCCCAATTATTTTAATTCCATTCTGAGATAATACTTTTTCTGCACGCGTATACAT
>SSFW01000102.1 GCA_008015595.1 Nitrosomonas sp.
CTAAACGGGTGCGTGATCCGTATCACGACTGTAGTTGTTATGGGTAACCCTCCAGTTTTAGCTGGTGGTTGTTAAGATTTAATTTATATAAAAAAAGTATTATTTTAGTACCAAAAGAATACTTAAATTACACCATTAATTTTCATTAATTTCGGCGGCCATTTTTAGCATGGCATAACGAATAAAGTTCAATTTACTACGCCCTGTACGGCGACTTGCCTCTTCTAATTGACGATATTCATATTCGTTAAACGGCAACCTAATTGCCTTATAGTCTCGATTGGCTTCTGAATCTAGAATATTTTTCACAACAGCATCACTATCAGCACCTGCGGCAAACGCCTCAATTTGAGCAGGTGTTGGAGTATTCTGAGCTTCTTTAGCCAAAGCTGGCTCTCTACGTTTTGGCATCACATAATCTCTTTAACTAATTCTTCAATTTCATTTTTTGCTTTTGGATTGTCCATTTCGACCACGCCCAGTCCCTCACTCATCGCATCACGATACACTTTACGGTCACGCACAAAGGTATTAAGTAAATGTATTTCAGGATAATCCTGTAAATATTCTCGGGCCTCTGCCTCCTCATTAATCACAGGATTAGTTGGAGCCATTGTCAGCAAACCAAACACTTTTAGTTGAGGGTTTAAATCCATTGCTTGAGTAATAATTTCTCTAAGTTTTGGTAATGTATCTAAATCAGGCTGAGAAGGTCTAAAAGGAATTAACAATAGATGAGCGGCTGTCATACCTGTCCGCAGCTCTCTACTATCTCGCCCTGCTGCATCAACAACTACATATTCATAACGCTGATTCAGATCCAACAATGTTTCACGAATATTTTCATATTTTTGAACACAATGAACTTTAGCCACATTAGTTTTAGATAAGCGATCCGAAATCCAGTTAGCCGCAGTGCATTGCCGATCGGCATCCACTAAAACAACATCATGTCCAGACTTTGCCAATTCTGCACAAATATTAACGGCTGTCGTAGATTTCCCACAGCCCCCTTTTTGGCTTCCAATTAGTATAATCATGATACCTTTCACACACCTTTTTAGTACCGTTTTTATATAATAAAAGCACTCATTAATCAATAAAAATAGAACGGGAATACTTTCATATTGTGTTTACATTTTATGAAATAACGATTTAGAATCTAAGCGCGTATATTTCCTGATGTACAGCAAAAAACCGCATCAAGGCCTACTGCTAATAGTGAATTGATGCAAACAAGAAGCCCATCGGCTAAGGGTGGGCTTTTTTGTTTTATCGAATGTAATGTTTACTTAACAGGCCAAAAAACGAAAGTGGCTTAAATTTGCGTTTTAAGCGCATACAAATAAAAATCAGTACCTTTCCACTAAAAATCTATTTACCCATCCTTAAAACGCCTAAAAATGGCTTTAAATTTGATTTTTAGATTGCTATTCATCTTTATTTTCAAAAGTTAATCTAGAAACGCATTTCTAAGGCTGATTTTTTCTTTGTTTACTCATATGAAACACCAAATTTTTAATCATCGTCTCAGTTAAAACAATCTTGTTTATCTAGTGGCGCGATTAACCTAAACACTAAGAAATAGGACAATGGCTTTGGCAGCGCAATGCTATTAGCAAAATCGAAACCAGTGACTCGCCTTCTAATTAACCGTATTTAGCAAATGTTGACTTGAAAGAGTATTAATTTATTGCACTGTTTTGTCCCCCTTTGGGGGATTCAGGGGTTATAAAAGCCGCCCGATTAGGGCGACATAGTGTTTGTATTTCTTCAAAAATATTCTTCTCAAAATTAGACTTATCCACAGATTTTTTTGAACACGTCCTTTTAATACTTTTAAATACTTTTAAATACAATAAAGAAGAAAATCTCATTTAAAGACGTTTCCTTTGCCATTTAAAGACGTTTCCTTTGCCATTTAAAGACGTTTCCTTGACATTAAAAGATATATGAAAAAATGTCTTTAAAAGACGTTTTTAAAATTGACATTTAAAAGACAAAAAAATAAAATGTCGTCATATGGAGTTCTTATGAAAAAAAATTGCGATTTAGTTGTTAAAAGCAACCAACTTGTACAAGCTGTCAGTAACTTAAGCTTGGTAGAAATTAGACTTATCCAATTGGCTATTGTTGATGCTCGAGAGGTTGGTGTAGGCATAAGCACAGATACACCACTGGTAATTTGGGCAAATCGTTATGCCACAACATTTGATGTAACACTTGAAGCTGGATATTGGGCATTAAAAGAAGCTGCAAAAACCTTATTCGATAGACAGTTCACCTTATATCTAATAGATGCAGATACTAAAAAAGAGAAACGTATTACTAGCCGATGGGTATCTCAAGTTGGTTATGTTGATGATGCTGCTAAGTTAGAAATCATTCTGTCTCCTGCTGTGGTAAAGGAGATTACACGTCTAGAGTCGCAATTCACCCGTTACTATTTAGAGCAAACTGCCCCTCTTACTAGTGCGTATGCAGTTCGATTATATGAACTCCTTATCCAATGGCAAGAAGCAGCTAAATTACCAATGTTTCACTTAGAGTCTTTTCGGCAACAACTAGGGCTTGCAGATCATGAACTTATCCGTATGAGTGATTTCAAAAAACGAGTTCTTGATTTAGCTGTATCTCAAATAAACGAACATACCGACATCACTGTCAATTACGAACAACATAAGGCAGGTCGAATTATTACTGGCTTTACATTTAAGTTAAAAAAGAAGCATCCAAAAGATGTAACCCCCAAAGCTAAGACTCAATCCAAGCCTAAACAAAGCCCTAAAAATGATGATGAAAATATTGAAACGCTTTTACAAGATGAAAAATGGGTATCTAAGCATGCACAAACAGGAGAATCATGGGAGCAAGCTCGCACTCGATTACGACACGAAGCAAAAACTGGCAAATTTACGCTAGCACCCACACCTTAAAAAAGAAACTCCACCCGTTTACCTCATATCCCACGGATTAATCACTGTCACTTTAGCTGCGGTATAAGGTGCAGTATCTCGTGAAGCAACAACAAAGCCACGTGATGCTGCAATCGCCGCAATATAACCATCGGGGGTAGGAAAACCTCTTCCAGAAACTTTAGCAATCATCGCTAAATCGGCATAGTGCTGTGCAGCCTTAACATCAAACGAAAGTATCCTATCTTTAAAGAGTTCCAATAATCCCTCTAAAGTTAGTGTCAACATTTCCTTACGTTTACCAGATGGTAAAGCAGCAATCCCAAACAACAGCTCAGCTATCGTCACACTAGAGAGGTAAAGGGTTTCCGCAACTTGATCGTTTAACCACCCACGGACAATAGGATTTGGCTCAGGCTTCATCGCCTCAGAAATCACATTCGTATCGAGAAGAATCATTCAAACCTCATTGGCTCGGCAGGAGATTGATCGCTGACCTGTTGAAACACGTCAAAGTCTTCATTCGTCAAACCAACCTGACGACTCAATGTTGCAAGAGCATCTCCCATACGCACACGCGTTTCAGGCTTTACTGCATGAGCTAAAATCTCACGTACTTCGGCTTCGGTACTACGCCCATGTAAAGCAGCCTGTACCCGTAATGCACGATGTACATCATCAGGCAAATTACGCACGGTTAGCATCGCCATCGCATCACCTCATAAAAACACATTCAATGCCTTCACTTTATCATAATGAATGCACAAAAACAAATCATCATGACAAAGACTTTAAGCCTTAACCACATCCATCACTTTTTTGGTCTTCTTTTTAGGGACTGGATTGGGCAATCGACGTACATATGCTAAAAATGTCGGTAGGGCAGGCATTGGCTCCGTATCCTTGCGTAATCGCTTCCACTCACCACGTAGCCATTTACTGAGCATACCCACCTGACGGCGTACCAAACGAAAGCCGGGGCTGTTGTATAGCGATGCAATCGCCATTTGTAGAGCTAAATCGTTTTTCGCCAAAATAGCGTTCCTTAAGCGTTTTTGATGGTTGGTATAGGTAGTCTTCTCCATACGCCATGACCATGACACACCATCATGAACTAATTCATAGCCTGTTAATGATAAGCGGTGTTCTTTGTCTCGCAAATCGACAAATTGCTCTCGCTCCATCACACGACCTTTACCACCTGTAGTCAGCAACCAGAAAATAGCTTTATCACCGCTCTCAGGTTTCCACACTAAAAATTGCGTGACTGCTTCACCTGATAATTTACGGCGGCTACGTTGTGATTTAGTCAATTCGGTATCGTATTCACGGGCAAATTTTTTTGATAACGCTGCCAATTTTTCAAAGCCTATTTCACCTTGAAAATACAAGTGGTAATCAAAACGTGCTGCATCTTGCAGACGTTGCATTGCTAATATCTTGCTTTCACATTCAATCATAGGGAGTGTATATTTTTGAGATTTCTATATTCGTATTATCTCACTACTTTGCGACGTAATAAAGGCATATAACTATATTACTAATACTTATAGATAGTTTAAATTTCACTAATTTAGGTGCTTGATAATAAGAGATTCCGATTATATGTTGATTACAGCGGCAACATGAGTCAAAATACCATCGTCGTCTTCGAATCAGGGCGGCACGCCCTGTTTTTTAATGGGGGTTGCCTCCCTCCATTTTTTCTTTCCGCCGACCAGATACCTGATCGCCAATCAGGTTGAAACTGGTGAAGCCGTATGCCCGTAATGGGGCTGGTACGGCTACGACAGGCGCTAGGAATTGCAATATTCCTTTCGACCTAATCCGCATTTTTTAGATGCGTTAATGATTTTTTTCGAGTTTGGGCGACACGGAAACGGGCCGCTAGGTGACTAGCTTAGCCCTGTTTTTTATGAGAGTCGGTATTCAGTCCGATCCACGGGCGGCAGGAAACTGTCGAACGTGTGCCACGCAGGTGGGCTGCTGAGGCCGTCGAAATACGGCAGGGGTTTGAGGAGAAATCTGGAGAACTCGGTACTCAGGGGCGCAAGCCGCTGAGATCGCTGTACAGCTTAAGCCTGTAATCGCACCCTTCGAGGGTGCTTCGTGGGGAACATGAGCCAGTCTTATGACTGAAATTCTACGATCCCTTTAGTTAGTAATCGACTTGCTTTGGAATCTCGGAGCGATGAAATCTTGTCTTTTAGGAATCTAAGACGGGAAAAGCCATTAGGAGTAGGGCTAGACTAAAGAGGGGAGAATGCTGGCGTTCTGTTCGTTAAAACATGAAAAACTAACGTGGGAATCACTGACTGCCGTTGATAACAGGTGGCACTGTTGAGGTAAAAGTGAGGGAGATCAGATCAGTAGGGGTGTTGAGAGGACTAGGCGATTCAGTCGAAGGCTAGTCTGAGTTTGATGGGTTTTCCATTAAGCATGTTCCCGAAAGTTTGAGCCAGTTGTGTGTTGGCGGAAAGAAAATATGTGTTTGTTGAGGGGGTGGCTCCCCTCGCCGATTCGTTGCTATTTGCGAAACGTGGCAGTCATGCGCCTTAAAGTCATGGCACTTTCTTCGTTTTTATCAAAGTTTTTTGATAAGAAGTTGACGTTTTATTCTCGTTTTTCGTTTAAAAGAGCGCGAACCCACGGCGTTATATGTGGCTTTGGATGTCAATCAGATTCATGACTATCGTCTTAAATTAACTTTACGATGATTTCAATGAACTGATCGCTGACTACGGCGTTATGTGGTTTTTATTGTGCGGTGTTTTCTAATGCGACGTATTTTTCTTTTGAATAAGACGAGAGCGTTTAATTCACTTTAAGCACAACCGATGGCTAGTGACCTTCGTCTTAATTAACTTAGGACGATTTCACTAATCGTCGTCGCTTCCCACTGCGTTATGTGTGGCTTTGGCAAGAATACATCACGATAGGCATCTATTAACTGATACAGCTATCTTAGACTGCTGATATATCAATTTTTAGACATTATCGTGGTGGCAGTGGTACCGATCAGCTACGCACTGATCACTATAAAGCCCCTCATTTGAGGGGCTTTTTCTCTATTTCGTGTTGGGGCGTAGATCTAAGATCATCTGCTCCTGACTATCAACGCTGGCAGTAAGGCCAAAAATTACCCTTTTACAGGCAAGCTCTTGCGGTTTAGTATGAAGTTCAACGTGGTTTCGCGTGCAAAAATTCTTAAAAGCAATCTATCAAGATGTATATTCATGGCAACTCAACACAGTTTCGCGGACATTCTTGGCTGGGCCAGTTACCACGTCTGTGTAAAAAGTGCCATCTTGGTGTGATTTAAAATGGGAACTCTAAAACCGAGGCTAAGCCTTAGTGCGGTTGGCTTTGCGTAAAATCCTATGCTAATTTTCCGTCGTTTGTTTAAATTCACCCTATATTGGTTAAAAAGCCTCGGCGTTTCATGACCATTTTGCCTAAGAAACCCCGAAAAACAGATCAAAAAAACACCAATTATTTCCTCGCATAATATCGATTATGTTAAATAGCCCTCTGTTGAGGGCTATTTTTAATACTAAAAATTACATGCTTTTAAGACATAAGGATGTAATGCATTTGATATAGAATCATTAATAGTAAGTTTTGCAACCACACGATTATTTTTAATTACTATCGGTGGATTTAAAGAGTATGCATTAAATGGAGAATAGCTATTGTACTCATTTCCATATGGCACTGTTGCAAATAGAGATTTGAGTCGATGATGTTCCCTTTAAAAAGTACTTAGAGACCGAAAAACCTGTTGATTAGACACACTTCACCCTGAGGCTGACCATAATAAAATGACGATGCTTGTCCTTTACGTAGTGCACGCATGACTTCAATACCTTTAATTGTGGCATAAGCCGTCTTCATAGATTTGAATCCTAATGTGGCCCTGATGATCCGCTTTAGCTTGCCATGATCACATTCAATCACGTTATTTTTATACTTAATCTGCCTGTGCTCAAGGTCTGGTGGACATTTACCTTCCCGTTTTAACC
>SSFW01000001.1 GCA_008015595.1 Nitrosomonas sp.
GTTTCATTAAGATAGCAGCAATCGATTCAAGTTGTGATTCATCCAGGTCAGGGGCTATTTTCACCAATAGCGGCGTGTAGCACCCCTGCTGATCACTGAGCTTATTTTGCTCTAATTTTAGCGTAGCAACTAAATGATCTAACGCATGCTCATTCTGCAATTGCCTCAAATTCAGTGTATTAGGGGAAGAAATATTGATCGTTACATAGCTAGCAACTGCATATACCTTACGAAAGCAAAGCAAATAATCTTCTATGGCTTTTTCAACCGGGGTATCAAAATTTTTTCCGATATTGATACCCAGAATTCCATGATATGGAGTGCGCTTTATATTTTCTAATAAATAATCGACGCCAAGGGTGTTAAAGCCCATACGATTGATGATAGCGTGCGCTTCTGGGATGCGAAATAGCCGAGGTTTTGGATTGCCAGGTTGGGGTCGCGGCGTTACTGTACCAACTTCAATAAATCCAAACCCCACTTTAGCCAGCACATCGATATAATCCCCATTCTTATCCAGACCAGCCGCAAGCCCCACTGGATTAGGGAATTTGAGTCCCATAATGGTTTTAGGCTCACAGGGAACTACCCGATTATCTGATAACCCGAATGGCTGCAATAACCGCAATGCTTTAAGCGTAAGGCTATGCGCTAATTCAGCATCGAGTGTAAAGAGCAAAGGGCGCAACAAACGATAAAGCATGAAGATGATTTCCTGGGTTCAAGCGAAAATTTAGCGGACCATCATGATAATTAAGATACAGATCGATTCTTCAATATAGGTTCAGCCGTACGAGACCAGCACCCTTGTCGCAAATATTGCAACGGCTGAAAATGCGCTTTGTAATTCATTTTACGGCTTTCCTCGATCCAATAGCCTAAATAAAGATAAGGGTGCTTTTCCAACCGGCAATAGTGAATCTGCCACAAAATACTGAAAGTACCCAAGCTTGCCTGGGGTATTTCTGGATCAAAAAAAGTATAAACTGAAGATAAACCATCAGGTAATTGATCAATAATGCTGACCATCTGTAGTCGGTTTCCATCATGAAATGTTACAAGCACGGAGTCAATACTGCTCTGCAACAAAAACTCACAATATTGGTCATGAGTATCACAGCTCATTTCACTGAGGGCATGACGCTTTTGCTGATAACGACGATAGAGCCGAAAATGGTCAGGGTGGAAATGCAACTTATGCAAGCTCACCCGTAAAGTATGATGGCGTTTCCAAGCGCGATATTGGGAACGGTTAGGCACAAATTGATCAACGACAATGCGCACAGGCACACAGGCAGTACAGTGCTCGCAATTGGGGCGATAAACAAAATACCCACTGCGCCGAAACCCTTCCTGAATCAACTTCGCATAAGCCTGTGTATCGACTGCGCGACTATCTGGAACCGCGATTTGCGAACGCGCAAACCGATCGGTTAGATAGCTGCAGGGATAAGACTCTGTGGTATGAAGCTTCATTGTTCGAAAAAAATATCAACCGGGGTAAGTATAATCAAAACGCCATGCCTCGAATTGACTCGGAACATCGACCAATTGACTCAAACGAAGTGCAAATTCGTTACGGGAAATTTCTCGGGCACCTAAAGATGCGAGGTGCTGGGTTTTCATTTGGCAATCGATCATTTCAAATCCCCAAATCTCAAGTTGTTTTACCAGGTGTACAAAAGCGATTTTGGACGCATCACTCACTCGCGAAAACATCGATTCTCCATAAAACATTTTTCCAAGGGCAACGCCATAAAGCCCACCGACTAATACACCATTCATCCACGTTTCAACGGAATGCGCAATCCCCATTTGATGCAACGTCGTATAAGCATCAATCATTTCATTGGTAATCCATGTCCCTGCTTGAGTTTTGCGTGGTCCAGCACACGCTTGCATCACCTCACGAAAGCTAGCATCAGTGCGAACCTCATAGTGATGCTTCTTGAGTAATTTGTGCAACGATCGCGAAATAGAGAGCTCATTGGGAAACAACACCATCCTAGGATTTGGGCTCCACCATAAAATTGGATCCTCATCATTAAACCACGGAAAAATACCACTGCGATAAGCGTTGATTAAGCGCTGCGGTGATAAATCGCCGCCTACCGCCAATAAACCGTTGGGCTCAAGCAACGCTGTATTCAGTGGTGGAAAATTTTCAACCTGATCGGTCGCTAACCAGTGGATCATCAACTTTATTTAAACTGAATGAAGAAAGCTTGATTTAAATCAAAGTTTATTAAGCAATGTTTTTCTATCATTGGCATGGGTTTATAGAAAATAAAAAGAGAAAGGAGAATTAATGAAATCATTTCGTCACAAATCAGGATTTGTACTAACCACGATTGCAGGCATAGGGCTAAGTATAGGGTTAACGATGGCAGCACCGCAAGTGTTTGCCCATGACCGTGCGAAAGCAATGGAGCAGCAAATCAAAATGCTTGAAAGCCAGCTAAAGACGCTACGGGAAGACTTCTATCGTGTTCAGGATTCGACCAATGCTGAGAAACGCGAAGTAGAAGCGCTCAAAAATGAAATCCGGCAAGAGAAAGAAGCATTACAGAAAGCTCATGCTGAGCATCATGAAATAGAGAAGGCGCATGATGAATTTGGAAGAACGGTCGCGCGAAGAGATCGTGTATTGTTCTTCAGGGGCGGTTATGCGCATAACCTACAGGGTAGAAATGGTTCTTCAATACAAAGCAATGTGGCTCCAGTAGGGGTTCAAGAACCAGGCGACAATAATGGCTGGTATGTGGGTGCAGGCCTGGATTGGAGTTTAACTCGGGACGTGTGGGGTCTCATTCCTAAAACCAATGTGTATGCGGAATTGATGTTTGAATACAAAAAATTTGGCGTTTCACAAGGTAGTGCACTGGCAAATGTCCCAACAACGTTAGTCGGGGCGCCGGATAATCCTCGTGGTGTGACGATTAGTCAATTTACGGTTTCAGCAGCACCCAAAATTAAATTCATGGAAGGCAGTGATTTCAGGCCATGGATCATTCCAGCGGGTTTTGCAGTGCATGTGGTAAGTCCAACCACCGAGTCGGTTACTTATTTAGCACCCGGCATGATGTTTGGCGCAGGGTTTGATTACCGCATTTGGAAAGAATTCTTCTTAGGTGCTGATGCGCGTTACCATGAAACCTTTGGTAAAACCGATGGGGTCAATGTCAGTGGTTTGACCGCGGGTGCATATCTTGGAATTGGTTTCTAAGCAGCAGTAAGGTTTTTAAAGTTTTATAGGCAGATTAATTAATCGATACATAAGAATATAAGATTAAAGTCTCTGTTGTAGTTGATTGTTGGTTGTTGTTAGTTGGTGTAGTAGTTAGTGAAAGTGTAAGTTAGTTGTATTTTTCTTCTCTTGTTTCTAACAAGGTCATTGTGACAAGCTGTGATTTTGTGACGAAGCCTTCGCACCTTACTTTAACAAGTAAGGTGCTTTTTTTTGCGTTAATTTCGAATGATCAATTCTGTGTCCCCGCTTTGGCAAGAATGCGATCGAGTAACCGTATGCTGAGCACTCGCTTAAGAAAACCAAATAAATAAGTAGGAAACGTCACGTAATAGCGAGGCTGAGGTATCTCTGCTTCCAATGCTTCTACAACACGCTTTGCTACTGCTTCAGGGGGTTGTGTAAAGGGAACGGCAGGCCCTGGTTTATTTAGCCGGCTTAATACTGCTTGGTATTTTTCACGATGCACACTTTGCTCGACTGGGATAAATTTTTGTAGCGCTTTTAAAGCATTTGCCCGAAATTGCGTCGAGATAGGGCCCGGCTCGATTAAACAAACATAGATTTGAGTGCCCATCAATTCCAATCGCAAGGTATCGGTCAGTCCTTCGATCGCAAACTTCGAAGCGTTATAGGCACCCCGAAATGGCATCGCTGCAAATCCCAGCACTGAACTATTCTGAATGATGCGCCCATATCCCTGATTGCGCATGATTGGCAACACCAAATTGGTCAATTCCAGCCAACCCATCACATTCGTTTCAAACTGCGCTCTTAAGGCAGCCCGGCTTAAATCTTCTACAGCCCCTGGTATTCCATAGGCCCCGTTATTAAATAATGCAAACAATTCATTTCCTGTGCGTTGCATGATTTCTGCAAACGTCTGTTGAATCGAGTTTGAATCATCTAAATCAAGCTGCAGGCTTTCAAAACCTTCCGCTTGCAACATGGCTACGCTTTCAGCGCGACGCGCTGTCGCGAAAACACGGTAGCCGCGTTCACGAAGTTTATGGGCAGTCACGTAACCGATGCCCGTTGAACAACCCGTTATCAATATCGATTTATTCATTTCACCCACTTTATCCATCCATTCATTCACGATTTCTTTATACCCTTACCCCTAAGATGGGCATCGCTCAGTTTTTTGTCACAGCAAGCACCATCATAGCATCGTGTTGTTCCTGGAAAAATGTTTAATACCAGAAACCGAGAGATCTCGATGCTGGAGTAACTGAGTCTTTGATTAACCTCAACAGATTTAATATCCAGATTTTTGATTTTTTCTGCTGAGCTGAGGGAGTTATAAGTAAAAAATATTAACTATTATTAACAAAGGAGAAAAAATGCAGCAACGACGCTACAACCAAGAATTCAATTTTTTCTTAGTCATCAGTATGGTGTTCAGTTTTAGCTTAGTCCTATTTACATCACCGGTAGCGGCACACGATCGAGCCAAAGCATTAGAGCAAGAGGTTCTAGAACTAAAAAAACGATTAATCGCTATCCAAGATGAGTTGAGCCAAATCCGCACGGACTCGTCACGAGTTGAGCAGCAGGTTATCGAAAACAAACAAGCGATAAAAGAAGAAAGGGTAATCGTTCAACAAAAAATAGAATCCGAGAAGGAAGTGATCAAGAAAGCGATTCTGGAAGAATCGCCACGAAATATGATCTTTTTCCGTGGTGGATGGGCACGACAAGATCATCACCACAATGGTATTTCAGTGCAAAGTGGTGTAGCACCCGTTGGTGCGCAGCAACAAGCTCCCTTAAATGCTTGGTATGTCGGTGCTGGATTTGACTTTGGCTTAACCAAAGACACCTGGGGACTCATTCCTAAAACTGAACTCATCGCGGAATTAATGTTTGAATACAAGCAATTCGGAACGGTATTGGGAAATGCGCTGGCTAATGAACCAACCCAACTCGCTGGTGGTGACTTAAATCCACGCCATGTGACATCGAGTACTGTCACCGTATCCGCAGCACCTAAAATCAAATTCTTAGAAGGTTACCGGTTAAGACCGTGGATCATTCCGGCAGGTTTAGCAATTCATATCATCAGCCCTCCCTCCGAAACCATCACTTTCTTCCAGCCTGCTGTTATGTTTGCGGCTGGTGCAGATTACAAACTATGGAAAAATATCGTACTCGGCGTTGATGCACGCTATCATCTAATGGGTGGTCACTTGGATGGTCTCCGGTTAAATGGCTTAACACTGGGCGGATATTTAGGGATCGGTTTCTAATATCAACGATGATTTGCATACTATCCCCGCTTCACTGGTGGGGATAGCGCTTTCATTAGATAAGACCGACTTGACATTAAACGGAGCTTCACTCTAGCATCGCACTGTAATGACCATAATGCTAGGCGATGTCAAAATTACTGTTTAAACTCAAAAATGTCCCAGATGACGAAGCGGATGATGTCCGTCAATTACTGGCAGACCATCAGATTGATTATTATGAAACCACTGCCGGAAATTGGGGCATCTCCATGCCTGCAATTTGGATAACCCATGATGGGCAATTCGGTGAAGCGAAACAATTATTTGATACTTACCAAACGCAACGTGCTTTGAACGTACGGGCTGAATATGCACGATTAAAAAAAGAAGGCAAACATGAAACGCTACTTGGTAGGGTAAAAGAAAATCCACTGCTATACTTTATTTATACCTTAGCTGTCATACTATTGCTTTACTTGCCCTATAAACTCATTCTTGAGATTGCGGAAAAATTACAGAATTAAACGATCCTATCTCGAGCCAGTTCAACAATATTCATAATCATTCCGTGTATTCATCTAAAGAAATCGACCTAAAATCAAAAAGCTTTCTGGCACTCATTCTCGGTACACTCACTGTCCTAGGATTTGCACCTTTTTATTATTTCCCAGTGCCGGTCATTACTATTTTACTATTATTTCATCTATGGCGTTCAAGCACTAAGCCCTGGCATTCAGCAGTCATCGGTTTCTCGTTTGGTATGGGATTATTTGGGGCCGGTGTAACCTGGCTTTACGTTAGCCTGCATGACTTTGGGGGTATGCCCTTACCGATCGCGGTCGTAGCGCTACTGTTACTTTGCGCCTATTTATCGCTCTTCCCAGCATTAACAGGTTGGTTTACTACAAAAATCCGACACATTCATTTCAGCGCTTGGGCAGCCTGTGTCTCAGCGTGCTGGGTCATGTCTGAATGGCTAAGAGGGACGCTATTCACAGGATTTCCTTGGTTGACTCTAGGTTATTCACAAGTCCCCGCAAGCCCCTTAATTGGTTATGCGCCTATCCTTGGCGTTTACGGTATTTCGTTATTATTGGTATTCAGCATTGCTTTATATATCGCTTGGCCAAAACAAAAGAATCTAAACCATTATCTATGGATATTGGGTGGAATATGGGTCAGTGGCTATGGATTACAACATTATCAGTGGGTCGATCCTGAAGGTAGCCCGATAACCGTTAGCTTACTGCAAGGTAATATCTCGCAAGATCTCAAATGGCGAGAAGATCACCTCGTTAGCACGATGAATACTTATGCAGACTTGGTACTTGAAAGCAACAGTCGCTTGATCGTCACCCCCGAAATATCAATTCCATTATTTTATGAAGATGTCCCTACGGATTATTTAACGCTATTGAGTGATCATGCCAAGCAAAATCAAGGCGATGTTTTAATTGGCTTTGCAGAAACGGTGCCCCATTCGATCGCTCGCAATGAATATTACAACTCGATGTTTAGCATGGGTAGTTCTCCTGAACAACGGTACCGGAAACATCATTTAGTCCCTTTTGGGGAATTTATACCTTTTAAACCCTTGTTTGGTTGGATTATTCAGGTATTAAATATTCCGTTATCCGATTTCTCTCGTGGTTCGCTCGATCAACAACCATTAGATTTGGCTGGGCAAAAAGTAGCTATTAATATTTGCTATGAAGATGTATTCGGTGAGGAAATCATCTTACAACTTCCACAAGCTTCGATATTAGTGAATGTCAGTAATGATGCCTGGTTTGGCCGCTCGATTGGCCCGCGGCAACACCTACAAATTTCTCAAATGCGCGCATTGGAGACAGGGCGTTATATGCTTCGTGCAACCAATACAGGAGTAACCGCGATCATCAACGAACGCGGCCAGATCGTGCAAGAACTCGAAATGTTTGTAACACAAGGGCTACATGGTACAGCTCAGGGATTTAAAGGCGCTACACCTTATGTTCAGTATGGTAATACTTTAGTTCTAACGATTATTGGATTATGTTTATCACTGGGTGGATTCATCGCTTTCTTTCGAAAAGAAAATGATTAGCAGCCAGGTCTAACTTATCTCGTTTTCCTCGAACAATCGGAAAATATCCTCAGCAGCCGCTGGCTTTCCAACATGATAGCCTTGCGCATAGTCCACATCCATTTTTCCCAGCAGCATTAAAATTTCTTCACTTTCTACAAACTCAGCAGTAATTTTCTTTCCAAAACCCTTTGCAACACTACATAGGGCTCTCACTAGAATCTGGTCATCTGGATTATTCGCTAAATTCCGAATAAAAGAACCATCAATTTTCACGGCATCCACCGGTAGCTCTCGTAAATAATAGAACGAAGAAAATCCAACGCCAAAATCATCAAGCACAAACCCACAACCCAATTTTTTTATCTCGCGAAGTAGATTTCTCGTTCCAGGTAAGTTATCTAACGCCGCTGTTTCTGTTATTTCAAAAAATAGTAACGTGGGATCTACACCCGATGAAGTTAATTCATGCCGAATCACCGGTAATAATTCCGGGTCGTTGAATGCATGGGCCGAGAGATTGATGGAGAATCGAATCGGTTTAGTCGATTTACTATTTATTTTGGCGACCTGGGTAATCGCTTTCCGTAAAACCATGTGATCAATTGCATGGATCAGTCCGGTATGCTCAGCGGCTGCGATAAATGCAGCGGGTGAATGAATTGTGCCATCATTGTCATGCATACGCAGTAACACTTCATAATGCGTAATCGCTCGATCATGCAATGACATGATCGGTTGGAAATAGAGTAAATAATGATCGTATAAATTAGCATACTCGATTTTTTCTTTCCAATGAACCAGTGTATATAGCCGCTCCCGCGTTTTGTCATCATTTGAAAATAAATGCCACGTCCCTCGCCCAATTTCTTTAGCTTGATACATAGCTAAGTCAGCGGCAGCCAGTAAATCGTGCACATTCTTCCCATGCTCAGGAAAAAGCGCTATCCCTACACTTGCAGCAATTTTGTAGGTTCTTCCATTGACATTTAATTGCGTTTCACTCAAGCGCAACAAAATTTTCTTTGCAACTTCGATCGCTCCACCTGCAGAAATTTCTGGCAAGATGACTGCAAATTCGTCCCCTCCCAAGCGACCCGTTACATCAGCAGTCCGAATCGTGCGCGACAGCATCTCAGCCACCATCTTCAATAATGCATCGCCCGCTTGGTGTCCACTGGTATCATTAATATATTTAAAACGATCGAGATCAAAAAACAATAAAGCACCTGGATGCTGATATCTTTCTGCCCAACTCAGCATTTGCTCCAATTCTTCACTAAACCGTCGTCGATTAAATAAATTAGTCAGTGGATCATGGTCGGCCAACCAAGCAAGATGTCCTTCAACGCGCTTATATTCGGTAATATCCAAACCAACCGATAAAACCGAAGGATCTGTTTCAGATTGCCAGGTTAATCGTGAATGCAGCCATACGATATGGCGCTTTGAGCCATCATTACACAAGGTCATCGCTTCATGCCGCAACTGGTCACGATGTCCACGGCGAATTTCTTCAAGGTAATTGACAAGATTATATTGTTGATCGTTATCGGGCGCTAAAACTTCAAGAAAATACTTGGTCTGAATTTCTTCTTTAGAATAGCGCATCAACAGTTCACCATACGCATTCAACATGAGAATCTTTCCACTAACATTTTGGGTTAGAACGATAACTTGTGCGGTATCCAATAGGTGAGCGATAAAATCTTTTTCTTTACTCAGCTCATCTCTCTGTTGGACAAGCAGTTTGGTACGATACGCGACCTTATTCTCCAGTTTCTCAAGCTTATGGGATAACGCCACGGCTGCTTCATATAGAAGATCTACTTCATCTTTCAGCCACCGTTTCCGGCTAACAGAAGCTAGCGTAGCACGAAAAATCCCAAAGCTTCCACCTGCCAAAAGGGGTAATGTAAATACAATATGCTTGAGTCTCGTAAGGGGTAATGAAAGGATTGCAAATAATATGAGCTCGGATACTAACAATCCCACTAATCCAATAATGATAATCCGCCAGGTAGAGTCTCGAATGGAAAGAATCGTTGGCGTAATATCTGTAAGTACAACCAAATAAGCACGATCCAATACATTGACACCTCGCAACGAAAGTAGCTTGATTCGGTGATGACGATTATCCCACTCAGTATGAATCCCTACCCTAAGATCCTGAATAGTAGGGTGTGATTGGGCTATTCGATGAAGTATCTCTAAATTCTTTTCCCTATTCGTCAACGCAGCTAAGCGCACGCCCCAATTTGAAAACTCGACATCATTCTGTTGTATATCTACGCCATCTGCCTTCATTTTCAAGAGCAATCCAATATCGGATCCGAATGTTCGTTTAAATCCCAGAAAAACATCTGCTAATGAAGCGCCGATGACCATCGCTCCGGCGCGAACTCCATTAATCAATAAGGGTTCGATGGTATATTGCAAGCACATTTCGATACAAATCAATAAACTCGCCGGTAATTCTTGTGAATTGACATCATGGACCTGCTCTAATATGAGGGCATCACGCTGCGAATCCTCTTCAAAGTTATCCCAACCAACCAACAGTTGATCCGACTGATCATAAAACCGAATTGTTTCGATGCCATTATGTAACTGAAATAACGACCAGTGTTGCTCAAAGGCTTGGGTAATTTGAGCGCTATCTTGCAGCACTAATGCAGTATCCATTTCTTTCAAGAAAGGAATCAGCCTAATTAATTGGCGAGAATTATTCGACGTTTGCTCGATTAAATTCTCAACTTCGGTAACATAGCGTTGGTATTGCAAACTGCTCTGATAATCAACGTTATCAATGAGGCTTCGATAATTGATCACGCTAAACATCGTAACTACAATCAGCAAAATCAAACTACTCAGCAATGAAATTTTCCATTTCAAGCTAAAGAATTTTGATAATGTTTTATGGATCTCCTTGTCGAGGCGAGTGAGCGACACCAAATGACTGAGCTTCATAATATTGACTACTAGAAACGATATGAAGCTTGGAACGCAAACAAATTCCAATGTTGATCAGTATTAGCAGGCAGGAATCGTTGTAAAGTAGCATTTGGCGCTCGATTATCCAACGAAGAAATCCAGCCTGTGCCATTGATATAATGATATTCAGCGCGCAGCATGATCGATGGTGTCACATTCCAACGTAACCCTACTGTGATATCTTTGGCAAATCGACTATGGGCTGGAATATTTCCTTGCAATTCTGGTGGAATTTTGTTATCGATTAGAAACTGCTTCCCGTCTCGATCAGTCCTATCTGCATAGTAGGCATCATAGCGCAGCACACCTTCCCAGCTTGGAGAGAAACGATAGATACCTTGGAAATAGTAGCTTTCCCCAGTAAAATTCAAATCAGGTCTGGCAACAAAATCCTGCCGCTCGATATGGCGGATTGCATATTCTGAAGTTAGACTCCAACGTTCTGAATTGTACTGCGCAGAGAATATAATAGGTGTAAATTGAAAAGTTCCTAGACCCGAATAAGTGTCATTTTGTTGAGCTGCATTATATCCCGTATTGACTTGAGCACCACTTAGGGCAAACCTAACTCTTCCACCATCGTATTCATAGATCAAGCGACCAATATAGGATAAATGCGGCGTGATACTCCCAGGACGATCTGCCTGCAGAATAGCAAACTCGGTACTTCGATCACCTGCTTGCGGAAAAACAACCCCGAATTGTGCATTCAGATCCCCCCAACTATTCCTCGATTCCCCATACAACTGAACTCCATCAGAAGCCAAGCCTAAATTTCGAGTGCGATCGAAATAGATCGACTGCGGCAGTAAAATGCTGGGGCGTGTAAATGGTACATCGCGCGTATCGTTATAAAATCCTAATGGGTTTTTCGTTCTACCTAACCTTATACCAAAATCCATTGACTCCGTACTTATTGCAGTGTAATCAACAAAACCATAGTCAATACGAATACCGCCTTTACTATCCTCACCCGCACTTCGTGATAACAACTGCCCTGAAAATTGTAAGTTAGGCAATGGCCGATAAGAAGCGTTAGCGCCTATTTCTCTAAAATCAAAACTGCCATTTCCGCTGCTATTCCCAAATACGTCATTGTTGCCTGTTGATTTCAAATAGCCTTGGCTCAGAAAACCATGTACTCGGATTCCTTTTACATCCTGTGCAATACCCTCCTGCATCATAACAATAAGCAATAGGACTACGGAAGTGAGTCTGCACATCATTGCATAATTGAGTGTTGAGTGCTGTTTATTCAATGTTGAGTACATGTATGCTTTCATCGATGTTAGCTCTCTTTAAATAACCAATCGCGCCAGGAGTGCTGGATATACGTTCACGCATTTCTTCTTCAGTTCTTACTAAGAAAGGAGCCTGTCCTGTTCCTGAGAAAATTAATTTATCCCACCCAGCTCTAAGCTGATAGGGAAAAATATTGAGCTTTTCTTTTGTGAAGATGGTATGCAACACAGCATCATCAGGCATAACAAAAACCCTGACTGGCATGCCGTTAGGCCAGGTTTTTAGGCGCATTCCAAACGCAGCGCGTAAAGAATTTCTTGAATAACTCTTTAATTCGACACTCGGATGAATTACTGCTTCGACGGAATCATTGGCGTAAGTGTGTGTTGCAAAATACGACACGCCAAAAACAAAAAAGAATAGCGAGACGATTCGATAGCAGTAATTAAAACGGTTTCTCGCTACCATATAGGCTATAGAACCTTAACAAGTCACCATTTCATTACTCGCTAACAAAATATGCTGATTCCGCTCTCGAACTGATTGTAGATCAGAAGGCCAAATCCGCCCATTGTCGGTTACAAGTTCCCATACCTCTGGGTAGTTGACATACATTCGTTCTAAAACATCAATAACACAGACATGATAAGGTCGGCGTGGACCATAATAATCAACAATTGGACCAATTGGATTTAGTTGCATTCCATAAAATCCCAGCAATCGATTTAAAGCCGGATCCATGGCAGAAAACCAGAAAAAGAAATCATGCTTAGCACATAGCTGAATGATGCCAACAGCGAGCCCTAGCATGGGATGTGGAAATCTTCTACGTTCATTTTTTCGAATACCTTGGCTTGCAGCTTTGTCAACGCTGAAACGAAAATCATCTTTCCTTCTAAAGAAATCGCTATGAATCGCAAACCGAGAAATCTCGACCGTATGTTCGCGAATGATATTCATATTAGAGAATGCGGGATAAAACTGTGTATGCAGTTCAACTGGGAAAGCTCGATTTGCTAATGGAGAAGGGTCAGACAAGATTAAGCGCGCTGTGCCCATAAAAGCGTTAGAAGGTTTATGACGAAGCAAAATATGAATTGAATGGTCATCGAATTCATCTTTTTCTAGCTCATCTGGATATAACGTAGTATCAAAAATTCCCGTATTTAAACACATGATTCGGTAACGCAGACGATACACTTCTTTTTTTAATTCTAGGGTATCCGCTACCACAATTTCAAAATATTCATGAAAAGCGTCGGCAATATCGCTCATGATAATCCTTCCCAAATTAATGGGTTAATGTAATCTAAAGAAACTAGATTGTACTAATCATTAGTAGACCTAAAGTTTGGAATTGATTCTAGGTTTACCTTTATTTCAATTAATTATTATTAGCAAAGTGAGCTTCTGCCTTCTTAAACTAAATAATTCTTTAGATTAAATAACAATAATTACATAACATACTAACCTGTTAGTATATGTCTTTGATTAGTTGAAAAATATCATGAAAACCTCCAAACGTACATACTTTATACGCAAAGAAGTTTTATCGATATGGAATTACAGAAGTGAATTACGCTAGATTATAAAGTCGCGCGCTGGGATGTAAAGCCTGATAGATACATGCGCAGATTAATAGGTAGAATAAAGCAGAAGTAGACGATTATCTAGAACGTTGCTTATACCAGCATTCTAACATCATAAGCAACCAAACCATTGTTCCGTGATAACTCGCATGCTGATGCAGATACTGACTTAAAATTTTGTCTATAAAATTGACGCGGAAAATATGACGTTTTTTTAGATCTGTCAAACAGTCTGCAGCTTGCGCTTGAAGTAATTTATTTTCTTGGAGCCAAATTCCAAATGGCAATCCGAATCCATGCTTTTGTTTAGTAATAATCTCTTTCGGAAGGAAATCACGTAGTGCTTCCTTAAAGAAATAACGTAGTTTCGTTTTCTTTAACTTAAGTTCAGGTCTAAGTCTCTCAGAAAAAGAAACCATTTCGCTATTCAAAAAAGGATAGGCAACATCTACTGCCGCTAATTCACAAGCTTTAGTGACTTTTGGTAAATCATTATCTGTTAATGTATATTTCCAGTCATAAGCTAGCATACGATTGATAAGTGTGGTTGTCTCAGCTTTATGATAGGTTTGATTAATTTGTGAGGCAGGCTCGTTTATATCAATATTTGATAAAAAATCTTCGGTAAAAACATCTTGATAACCATAACGAATGAGTAAATTATAGGTCTCCATACGATGTGGCATCGGTATGGATGCTTGAGAAATGTAGCTATGGATTTTCCGAAATAAGTTTATATTCGATTCAGCAAGGGTTGATAGTGCAAATGGTGTAATTATTTTTTCCCGAAGAACGCTAGGAATTCTTTCATATAAAGAAAAAACGTATTGCTTAGCATAGCGAACATTACCCCCAAAAAGCTCATCACCACCATCACCACCTAATAACAGATCAATCCCATCTTTCTTTGCCATCTGAGCACAATAAAAACTGGGTATAGCAGATGCATTCCCAAAAGGTTGATCAAAAATAGCTGCAACCTGTGGTATAGCCGATGCAACATCTTCTGGTGTCACATAATATTCATGATGATTTGTCGAAAAATGTCGGGCAGCAATGCGTGCATAATCCATTTCATCATAACCCGGGGCATCAAAGCCGATAGAAAATGTTTTAGCAGGCTTTCCCGTAACTTCTTGGAGCATACCTGCGATTGTCGAACTATCCGTTCCACCACTAAGGAATGCGCCCACATGCTGGTAACCTGCAATTGCATCCTCCATACTCGTATGCAGCAGCGAAATAAAGCTTTGTTTTAATTCACTAAACGACTGTACCTCATTTTCTCTAAATTGCGCATTCCAATAACGTTCAACCGTAAGCGTCCCATGCTTATAGTAAATATATTCACCAGGAAGTAAGCGTCTCGGTTCACGGTAAATTGTATTAGGACCGGGCACCATATGAAAATAAATATAGTCATAAATACCCTGATTGCTAATTTCGTCTTTTGCAAGTGGGTGCCTCATCATCGCATCAAGCGAAGTACCAAATAGTAGGCCATTTTCTAGAATTTGATAGTAAAGTGGGCGAGTTCCCATTCGATCAACGGCTATAAATACTTCATGGGATTTAGCATTGACAAGACAACAGATAAATTCCCCGAGTAGGCTTTCAATAATACTTGGTCCATTGTTCACCCACTGATCAAGTAAAACACCAGCGATTCCCTGAGAGAGAATGAGTTGATTCAACTCATCATTATTAAATTTTGCATGTCCCCATATTCCAACGATAATGTCATTTTTATGGAAGTAATGAAGTTGTTGTTCGCTTGCTGCGATTGCAAGAGATGAGTTCTCATCGACATAAATCTGCGAGCGACTGTGATCAAACCGGGTAAGTACTTGAGCCATCGATTCACTAATCTGTTGATTCTCAACAACTGATTGCCCATAACCAACCCAACCACACACTCCACTCATATCGATTCCTTTTTATAGTTATAGAAATTTAAGCCTGAGCTTATCTAGAGAAGTAAGTAGACTAAACCAGAACCTCTAAGGGTATGGGGTGACTGAGAAATGATATAGGGCTCGCTGTCAAACCATAAGCACCTGATTGAAATACCACTATCAGATCACCAATCTCTGCTTTGGGTAATTCCATTTGATCTGCCAACAAATCAAGCGGAGTACATAATGGACCAACAACTGATACCACCTCAGTCTCCGCGGTTTCCGCCTTAGTTCCAACTGTGACTGGGTAATTTTTTCGAATAACTTGCCCAAAATTACCTGAAGCTGCTAGATGGTGATGCATGCCACCATCGGTAATTAAAAATAATTGTCCCCTCGAATTTTTTTTATCTAACACCCGACATACATATATCCCTGCTTCGGCAACGATATATCGGCCCAGCTCAATCACAAACTGTGTATCTGAAAGTTCTGACTCTATTTTGTTCAGCAAATGCTGTAGATTCTCACCCACAGCAACAAGGTTCAACGGCGATTCCCCAGGAAAATAAGGTATACCAAACCCTCCACCCATGTTAAGAGAAGGGATAGAAACTGAAGATTCTTTCGCAAGCCTAACTGCTAGTTGAAGTGTTTTTTCATGCGCATCTTGGATTGCTTCTACTTTAAGATTCTGTGAGCCGCTAAAAATATGAAGCCCTTCAAATACTATACCGAATTCAACAATTCGACGAAGTACAATTGGGGCACGTTCAGCATCAATTCCAAACTGTTTAGGCCCTCCTCCCATTTTCATTCCTGAGGATTTCAGTTCGAAATCAGGATTAATGCGAACGGCTACTTTAGGCGTTATTCCTAAGCGCTCAGCAAGAGCTACAATTCGCTCTAACTCAAGCTCCGATTCAATATTAATCACAATACCAGCAGCAATTGCGCAGGAGAGCTCATGTTCATTTTTTCCAGGCCCAGCAAAACTCATTTTACTCGGTAACATCCCTGTATCTAGTGCTACCTTAATCTCTCCCAATGAAGCGACATCAATACCATCAACCAAACCTGCAATATGCTGAACGACTGCCGGCATTGGATTCGCTTTCATTGCGTAATGTAATTTTATTTTATTGGGTAGGCACTGGCGCAAAAACAAAATACGCTCAGTAATCAGTTTCCGGTCATAAGCAAAATAAGGAGTACTCCCAACACGCTGAGTTAAACGATTAAGAGACATACCTCCGATCTGAATGCAATGATCGCGTATCGGAAACTGATCGAAAGACGCATGCTTAGGTCGATTATTTGTCATCGCTAGTCCATACTTAATTTATAAATGAATGTTGGAGTTCATTAGCTAGACTTTTACGGTCAATCTTCCCATTAGGATTACGAAGTAAGCTATTTTTTCTTATATCGACTAGCGCAGGTAACATATAGGCAGGGAGCGCTTGCTTGCAAGCGGACAATAAAACATCAGCATTAAGATTTACGTCTTGCCTTGGAACGACTACTACCACAATGGCCTGCCCCAATACTGGATGTGGGACGCCTACTGCAGCAACCTCAGCAACTAATTCGGTTGAATAAATAATTTCCTCTATTTCCGTAGGACTAACGCGATAACCCGAAGTTTTAATCATATCATCGCGACGCCCAATGAAATACAAAAAACCTTCCTCATCCGTTCGCACTGTGTCTCCTGACCACACAGCAATTTCAGGAATAGTTAAACCACTTTGACGAGGCGACAATTGTCTAAAACAAGCTGATGTCTTTTCCACATCATTCCAATAGCCCATGGAAACAAGAGGACCTCGATGTACAAGTTCACCCGGTTCACCCGGCGCACATTGTGATCCATCTTCTCGTAATACTAAAACCTCTACATTGGGTATGGCCTTCCCGATCGAATCAGGACGTTTATTAATCTCTTCAGGGGGCAAATAAGTCGAGCGAAATGCTTCTGTTAAGCCATACATCAGGAAAATACTTGTTTTTGGAAAAAGGCCACGAAGCTGATCTAAAGTCGCTTTAGGCATTGCGCCACCTGAGTTGGTAATATAACGCAGTGATGTCAAGCCTTCCCATTTTAGCTGGGAAAGCTGTATCCACAGGGGGGGAACTGCTGCCAGGCCAGTAATATCCTCTTTGATTACTTCATCCATAATGTCACGAGGTAGCAAGTAATTCATCAATACACAAGTCGCACCCACGTAAAATGCAGTTGTTAACTGGCTTAATCCATAATCAAAGCTTAGCGGTAATACTGATAAAATCCGGTCATCTGAGTTATTTTTTAAATAAGTAGAAACACTTTTTGCACCCGTGACAAGATTACGGTGAGAGAGAACTACCCCTTTTGGCTTCCCTGTACTTCCTGATGTATAGAGAATAGCAGCCATGTCACTATCGATCGTGCGATGTGTATAGCAGGATGTTTTTTCAGCTATAACTTCTTGCCAACGAATAAGGTTTAGCCCCTTGACGCTAGGTAACTCCACGTTATCGTCTACAACGATAACCGTATGCAAGTCATGGCAATTTGTTAAAACTGCCTTCAGCAAATTAAAACGACTTATTGATGTAACTAGAATCCTTACATTACAATCACTAAGGATATAGCTAACTTGCTCTGCCTTGAGCAGAGGATTGATTGGAACGAATACACCACCTGCTGCAGAAGCTGCGAATAATGCGGTAACTCCTTCAACTCTTTTCTCAAGATATACAGCTAGCCGTTCACCACGTGCAATCCCAATTTTAATAAACCCAGTTGCTAGTTTCTGAGTTTGCTCTGCTAATTCTAAATAGTCCAGCCGATGCTGTTGACTAATAAGCGCTTCCGATTTAGCACCGCAGTTAGCGGCTTTATAAATCAGTTCATGGAATAAATGCGGCATAAGCGAATATAATATAATAAATTATTAAATGAATAGATCTCAAGAGATTTTCGTCTTTCTAGAATTGCTATTTAAGCCCATGTCGATTCATTAAGTCATACAAGGTGGGTCGACTGACGCCTAATAACTCAGCTGCCCTAGCAATATTTCCATCCACTTTCGCTAGTGCTCTCACAACCGCCTTACATTCTTCTTTTTCACGAATCTCACGCAAATTAAGCGGCTCTTGAGGTTTAGCAGACTCCTGAATTCCTAGATCATCCAATGCAATTTGTGGGCCCTCTGCCATAATAACAGCGCGTTTAATACAGTTTTCCATTTCACGAATGTTTCCTGGCCAACTGTAAGACTCTATAGCTGATAATGCTTCTTGGGAAAAACTCATTGAATGACGACCCTCTTTAGTCGCAAATTTATTTCGAAAATGATGAGCCAGCAGTACTGCATCTCCTAACCTCTCGCGTAAAGGTGGAATTTTGATGGAAATCTCGCCCAATCGATAGAACAAATCCTCTCGGAAACGCCCTTCTTCGATCAATTTCTTAAGATTCTGATGGGTAGCACAAACAACTCGAACATCGACTGGTATTTCTTCGCGCCCACCAATTCGTTCGATAACTCTTTCTTGGAGAAATCTCAGCAATTTCGCTTGTAATGATAGGGGTAAATCACCCACTTCATCAAGGAAGAAGGTACCGCCTTGTGCCAGTTCAATTTTACCTAATGTCTGCTTAATTGCACCGGTAAAAGCACCCTTTTCATGACCGAACAGCTCACTTTCTAATAAGCTTTCAGGAATAGCAGCGCAATTAATCGCAACAAAACGCCCTTCTTTTCTAGTGCTCAATTGATGCAGCGCTTTAGCTAGAACTTCTTTACCTGTACCACTCTCTCCGAGTAACATGACTGTGACATCAGAAGGCGCAACCCTCTCGATATTGCGACACATTCTGATCATATTAGGATCACGAGTTACAATTCCTGAGATAGGTGAATCTGAATGAGACAATAATAGTGAACGATTCTCACGTTGAAGCGCATGCAAGTAGAAAGCCCTATCGATAATTAAGCTTAGCATTTTTGAATCAAAAGGTTTCTGATGGAAATCATAGGCGCCTAGTTCAATCGCCTTAAGTGCGTTCTCTCGATTCTGGTTTCCCGTTAATACAATTATCTTAGTATTAGGCGCTAATGCGAGTATTTGCTTTAGAGTAGCAAGTCCTTCTGAAGCTCCATCAGGATCAGGTGGCAACCCTAAATCCATAGTAACCACAGAAGGCTCATGACGTCGAACTTGTACGAGTGCACTTTCTCTATCACCAGCCACAAAAACTTCGCAGTTATCAAAACTCCAACGTAATTGTTTCTGAAGACCTGGATCATCTTCAATCACAAGTAACTTTCTTTGGTCATCACTTGTTTTCATGTTCTCTCTATAGCCTCTTTACTCTATAACCTTTTACCAAAATAACTTATACGGGAATATTAGCGATAAGCTGAGGCAAGCGATTATTCGTAAGAAATATTATACGTTTCAGCTCAGCAAACCAGAATACCTCGTGGACATCTGTCCATGTTAGCAAATGGCGCTATCGAGTAATTAGCTGATAAAAAGCAAAAAATTAGATCAAATTCCCTTTTGATTTTCCATAAGCGGTAAAGTAATCAAAAAAATGGTTCCAATAAATTCACGACTAGAAACTTCCAACTGCCCTCCAAGCTCACTAATATACTCTTTGCTCTCAAAAACACCAATTCCCATACCCGCTGTTTTAGTTGTTTCAAAAGGTCGAAATAGTTTATTTTTGATAAACGCTTCACTCATACCATGCCCGTTGTCTTCAATTTTAATTAGCGCTTTGTCTTCGTTTTTAGAAAGTTCAATTTTTACAAACCCAGTCTTAGATGTTGCTTCGATTGCATTTTGAATTAGATGCCCAATAACTCGCTCAAGCCTTGTTAGATCAGCTTTTACCATAAGCTTTTCATCCGATATGTCTAACGAAGGTTGTGGCTCACAAATTAATTTTCGCTGTACTATTTGTCTCAGCAATTGATCCAGAAACACGCATTCTGTTTTTACTGTTTCATGATCGCTATTTAATTTTTCCAACAAGCGTTGCATTTTATTTACTGAGAAACTCACTGTTTCCATCATATCTTTCTGAAATTCGGGATTCTCTTTATGCTTCTCAGCATTCGTGAGTAAAAGTGATAACTGGAAAATTAAATTTTTTATATCATGAACTACAAAAGTAGACATACGATTAAAAGATTCAAATTGTCGCGCTAAGGACAACGCCGTTGTAACTTCATATTGAACTAAATAACTGGTTGCTTGTGTACTAGCAACCCATAGCAGATCCCTAACTTCCCAATTCAATTTAATTATACTTCTCGGTTCAGCCAGCGCAATGAACCCAACCAACTCATTATTGAGAATAAGGGGAATAATTAATCGAAGTTTCTCATTTGCTAAAACCCATGACGGCAGCGCTAAGCCCGAATATTTTTGTGGATGTAATCGATACTCGCCTAAGTCGATAACCCATCTTTTTTGGTTAAGAAATTGGCAAAATTCATCATTACTATGATCAGCGATATCTTGAGTTTTAAGTGAAAAATTCCAACTCGCTGTTAACTTAAATTCTCCTTGCTCTGATTTATACCAAAGTATTCCAGCAGGGCTCTCAACTAATTGTGCGAGTGATTTAATTACCCTAGTTCTTAATTCTAACGACTCCTCCGATAAGGTGCGTGTAAAACGCAACCACTCCTCACGATAATCATAATTGTAGCTATAAAAATTTTTACTGATAAATACTTTAAGCCAGGAACGCGTCGTTCCTGAAGATAAAATAACCAAAAGTAATACTATTGCACCAAACAAAAAAGTAAGCTGCAGAACAGTTCCCCACGTTCCTCCGGAGAGTCTTATGTAATACCCAACTCCCGCCATTGCGAGTAAATATACAGCCGCACCAAATAAGGTTGATGAGTAAAAAAGAATTTGGCGAGATAGAGAAATGCCGACTGACCACTTCGGATTCCTTGCCGCAGATAGCCCAACTAATGGCACAGTGAGCAAGTTGACCCAGCCACGAGCATCCCAAATATCAGTATTTACTTTACCTAACAATAAAGCATCACTAAAAAGAAAAAAATCGTATACAAAAAAACCACCGATTCCTAAGCAAAAAAATTTGATTCCCCAGCGCTGATCTACAGGGGTATTTCGATAATACTGTTCGATTAAAATCATACCTATCAGCGGCATGATCACACTCACTAAATAATCTGTTTGATAACCACCTGAAAATACTCCCTTCGTATCCTGGGAGTAAATGACAGTAAAAATAGCAGCCAAGTAGAGTAGTAAGATCCCGATTACGGATGATTTAAGTTTTAATGTACTTGATTTACTTTCATTTTTTTGAAAAGGACCAAGTAGAATAATTAAAAACAATGACCAGCTTAAGTTTTTAATTATTTCTAGTATCTCAATCGAGAAAATGGAAGGATAACCCCAATAAGACTGGGCTGAGATATTAGCAGCCCAGAGTGATGACGTTATGCACGCAATTGCCAACAATATCCCGTAAAACTTTCCACGCCAACTTGTAACCAGCAAAATGAAAAGAACAAAATATCCTAGCGATGCGGCAGCATAACTCAATGCACTAATGGGTAACGTAAGCATATGATCAACTGATTATTCCTACCTACCACCTTTACCCAATAGCACAACGCCTATCGTATCGATCAGAATAATGAGATCAAGGAACAAGCTATGGTTTTTCACATAATATAGATCGTATTGTAATTTCTCGATGGAATCTTCTACTGATGAGCCATAGGGATAACGAACCTGAGCCCAACCCGTTATTCCGGGTTTAACGCTATGCCGAATATTGTAGTAAGGTACTTGTGCGATAAGCATATCTACAAAATAGGGCCTTTCAGGGCGCGGACCAACAAAACTCATTTCACCCTTTAACACATTAATGATTTGAGGAAGCTCATCAATTCGCAGCTTACGAATTATTTTTCCAATCCGAGTAATACGAGGATCATCCTGAGTAGACCATTGGGGTTTCCCTCCTTTTTCCGCATCATTTCTCATACTCCTAAATTTAATGACTGAAAAAATGCTTCCTCCACGCCCAATCCGCTCCTGACGGTAGAAAATCGGTTTTCCATCTTCTAATAAAATGATGATCATCGTGATCAGCATGATTGGAAACGTAACAATCAATAGCAGTATGCTTGCACATAAATCAAAAATACGCTTTATTAATGATCGAATCAGGCTTTGATCAAATCCCCTACTAAAAACTAACCAACTTGGCTGAAGTGAATCCATTCGAATATAACCTCTTTCTTTCTCATAAAAGGTAGCTATATCCATCACATTGATTCCATTCATTTTACATTCTAATAATTCTTGGATTGGAAACCCTCCTCCTCTCCGCTCCTGAGTTGCAACGATCACTTCACTTACATCTTTTTGGGTTGCCAAAACACTTAGATTACTACTTTTCTCAATAATATCCGTAACCGGAATTTGTCGCTCTTCCCCATAAAAAGGAACATACCCAACGATATTATGATTACGAAAGAAAGATTTTTCTTCGATCAGTTTATAGAGTTCATGAGCACTATTTCCCGTTCCAAGTACGATTGCTCTCGGGCGAAAGAGCTCTACGCCAGGCAATCGAAAAAATAACATTCTTAACAGCAATAGCAATGCAAAAGCAAGAACCATCGCAATAGCAAGCAGACCACGCCCAAAGTAAAGATCAGGTAAAACATAAAAAATCAAAGTCATTATTGCAAAGCTCAATGCAAATGCAGGCATCAACCGCAATAATATTGACTCAAAATCTAATTTAAAAGCTGATTGATACATACCCATAGCCGCCATACAGATGATAGTTACTAACGTAAAGGTCAGCGCGCCAGGCAATTCAGACAAAAAAAGATTGATTTCGATACTTTCCCAAGAAGCATAGCGAATTCCAGCACCAATATAGAAAACAATCATCAATAAACAAATCTCGGTACAAATAAGTGCCAAAGTTAATCGAGAAATGTAATGGTTATATACGCGAATCAAATTTCCTCACCTAATAAAGAAAAAATTTTATAGAAATAATAATAGAGAATTCATTTGATAATCCCTACTTACTTATAATTCCATAGGATGAGATTACCATTACTAATACTTTAACAGTTCTGTAACAAAGTTAGCAGGAATAGCATAGCTAATCCCACTGGGGTTACTGAGTGCCGATTCTTTTTTTCCTTTTACAAAAACCAAATTAACAACCCCATAAACTTCCCCGGAATCAGAATCATAGAGTGGACTTCCACTACTGCCGGGGTAAGCAGTGCCATCTAGCTGAAAAACATGAAAAGCAGTTTTATTTAACTGCTTTATTTTTTCGGCACTCAATTGTTTAGTATTCGTAACAGGTAAAATAATTGGTGTAATTGAAGCTATCATCGCTCTATGTGTAACAGGATAGAACCCTAAAACCATCCCGATTGGGAACCCTGTAAAAGCAAGCATCTGCCCCTCTTTAATTTTATCAACATTACCAATTTTTAATGGGGGCAGCGATAAGCCATTTATTTTAAGCAGCGCTAAATCATGTTCTTTATCCAATTTAGCGATTTGAGCAACCTTAGCCTCAGGATTATTACTTTTCCCAGTCAAAATCACGAGTGATTCATTTTTTGAAGCATCAAGTAACTCAGGAATCACATGTGCATTTGTTATGACAAGAGAGCCATCTCCCACTACAAAACCAGTTCCCAAAAAATTGATAGCAGGTGAACGCATCTTCTGGAACGTACCGACCCCTACGATTGAGGGCTTAATCCTTTCAATTACTTGAGGTAGATCAGAAAAGGCCGCATGAGATAATAAAAACAGGCTTAATCCGATAATAAAATTTACAAGCTTAAACATTTGCACCGGTGTCTTAAAAAGTTAGGATCAATAAAGACAATTGACAATTATCGATAAGCTGAATTTCGCAAAAATGGGATGTAAGTATTTTCGTCCAGTGCTAAATCAATTCCAATCCCTAATTGGTAGGCGGCACTGGAATCGAACCAATGACTTTCACCAAGTAATGGTGACACTCTACCACTGAGTTAACCGCCTAATAATATCGTATAATCTTATGCTTTCTGAATTTAAACATATCGTAACGATCTTGGTCAATTTTATAAGAGATTAATCTAATTATTATTATGGAATTGAATTACAAAATAATGTTTTATTAAAAGAATGACGCCCCATAGAAAGTAACAGGGTATTACCGATGGGAATTTCACCTTCCAAAAGGATGGTGAAACGTATTTCTCTATTATTATTTGAAATCGTTGAAGCTTTTTTTCGTAAATTACCAAACTTTGATTTAGTAATAATAAATCATAGGGTATGATTCGAATTGTCATAAACTGATGCATATAAAATTAACGTGATTTGCTACGAACACCCCCTCAATGAGAGAGTCCGAACATTATTGCGACTCGAGAATTTATTCAGCAAAGTAGATTTCTTTTCTAAATGTAATACACCGACTGAACATCATTCAGCATTAGTAGCATTATTCGAAATTCTGGATGTTACAAGTCGAGCTGACCTTAAATCGGATCTACTCCAAGAGCTAGAAAAACAAAGAACCATGTTGGAAAGTTTACGTAAAAATCCTGATGTTTCGGAAGACGCTTTGAATCGTGTTTTAACTGATATCAAAGTCACATTTAGAGATCTACTCAATATTCCTGGAAAAATAGGCGGCCATCTGCGGGATAATGAATGGTTAATGAGTATCAAGCAACGAATGAGTATTCCCGGTGGCGCCTGCGAGTTTGATTTACCTTCCTACCATTATTGGCTAAGTTTATCGCCCGAACATCGTCATCAAGACTTTAAAGTATGGATAGAACCTCTTATCCCGATCCGTGAAGGCTTTAAAATTGCATTGATGTTACTGAGAAATAGTGGAAGATCCTACCATTACACCGCTAAGCAAGGACAATTTCAGCAAACAGGCTCTGATCACATGGCACACATGATCAGACTCCGAATTGATGAAAATTTGCCTTGTGTACCAGAAATTAGCGCTAATAAGTATGCATTGAGTATTCGCTTTATACCTTTCTCACCCGAACAGAAAGTTAAAGTTTACGAAGATGATATTGAATTCGAATTAACACTCTGTAACTTATGATTCGAATCATCGTTCAAGTTAACTGATGTTCTCTTTTATTACGCAAAAACTAGCAAATGATTGTTCTGGGGATAGAAACATCATGTGACGAAACTGGTATTGCTCTTTTCCATACAGAAAAAGGCTTACTAAGTCACACGCTATATTCTCAAATAGAAATGCATAATGAGTATGGAGGAGTAGTCCCAGAATTAGCTTCTCGCGACCATATCAATCGGGTTCTACCTTTAATAAAACAAAATTTAGCGATTGCTCAAATCGATCTCAAAGCAATAAATGCCATTGCCTATACTCAAGGCCCAGGCCTTGCCGGTGCGCTTCTAGTCGGTGCAAGTATTGCAAATGCCCTGGCATTTGCTTTACGTGTTCCTATTTTAGAAATTCACCATCTCGAAGGACATTTGCTATCTCCTTTACTCACTAATCCAACAATTACCTTCCCTTTTGTCGCGCTACTTGTATCAGGAGGTCATACCCAATTAATCAGGGTCGATAAAGTTGCCCACTATGCGCTCTTAGGTGAAACATTGGATGATGCTGCTGGCGAAGCATTTGATAAAACCGCAAAACTGTTAGGATTAGGATACCCTGGGGGGAAATCACTCTCATTACTGGCTGAAAGGGGAGAAAGTGGACGATTTACCTTTCCTCGGCCAATGCGAAACAGTGGCGATTTTAATTTTAGCTTTAGTGGACTAAAGACATCTGTTCAAACGCTGATCAAACATATTGAGATAACCGATCAAATTAAAGCAGATATTGCTCTCGCTTTTCAAGAAGCCGTTGTCGATATTTTGGTTGAAAAATCACTTGCGGCGCTCAAACATTGTGGTCTGAGTGATCTCGTTGTCGCAGGAGGGGTCGGAGCCAATTCACAATTGCGCCAAAGGCTCACGCTTGAAGCCAGTCAATTAGGTGCAAATGTTCATTTTCCTGAATTAGCGCTGTGTACTGATAATGGTGCAATGATTGCCTTCGCTGCTGCCATGCGAATCAGTAGTCGAGATAAAGATTACCTAGAAACTCATTCTAACTATCGATATACAGTTAAAGCGCGATGGAATCTAGAAACAACCGCATACAATCATTGTATTTAAGCATTGTCGATTACTGCAACAAACAATGAACGATCAGTGGCCAATCAGTTTTCTGACTTCAGTTATTTTGCTTTTGATCCTGGTCAGTTCAAGTTTTGCTCAGACTACTATAAGCCAGAATCTGATCGAATTTAAGCATAAAGATAAAATAATTCGGAACTTGCCATTGGCGGAACTTGAACGCTATTTAACTAAGCAAACCTTAAAAATATTTGAAGTTCACGAAAAAAAAGAACGAACATATCAGGTCTACTCAGCCACAGCACTTTTTGATTTTATCTTTGGATCCGACTGGAGAGCTGCAGAAGAAATCGTTTTCATCTGTGAAGATCAGTTCCAGCCAAGCATCCCAGTCACAAAATTTCTACAATACAACGCTTATTTTGCTTTTGCCAGTGCGGATAATCATCCTTTTACATTAAAGAATTTACTTCAAAATAATGAAGAAGTTCACCTAGGACCGCTATACCTAGTGTGGGACAATTTAAGTTCTAAGGAATTACAGTATGAAGGTGCTGTCGATATGCCTTATCAAATCATAGGAATCGAACTCACTACTTTCTCAGCACGTTTCCCCGCAATTTTTCCACCCAATGATACTTCAGCCGAAGTTCAGCGTGGATTCTTGCACTTCCGTAAACACTGTTTCGCTTGCCATACTATCAATGGTCAAGGTAGTGGAAAAGCCACTGAATTGAATTACCCGATCAGTGTGACAGAATATATTCAACCCACTTATTTGAAATTATGGATTGATAATCCCACGGCCATCCGATTAAATTCTAAAATGTTGCCATTAGCGGCTGATATTCCTGATCGGGATCAAGTCATCGATGAAATCATCGCCTATTTAACAGCCATGAGCCGAGTCAAACCTCAATCAAAAACGATGCACATTCAGCATAACAATCAGTCTGATGATAATTGAAATCAAAACCATCTTAATCTTCTTGCTCACTGCCGTTGCTGAGATTGTTGGTTGTTATCTACCCTATCTGTGGTTAAAAGAAGGAAAGAGTATCTGGTTACTTGTTCCTGCTGCCCTTAGTCTTGCCCTCTTTGCCTGGCTTCTCTCATTGCACCCAACTGCAGCAGGAAGAGTTTATGCAGCTTATGGTGGTGTTTATATTTCTGTCGCAATATTCTGGCTTTGGGCCATCGATGGCATCAAACCCACGATATGGGACATAATTGGGGCTTGCGTCGCATTGATCGGCATGGCCATTATTATGTTTGCCCCTCGAAACACTTGAACTTGCTATCTCATATCAAGGGTTACTCGGCTCAAGTGCCTGTTTTCCCTTAATAAACTGAGTATAGATATAAACTGGAATAGCTAAATCGCCTAAATGATTCTGGATGAGTGGCATTACGCTATTCCAATCCAAACCACCGACACCAGTTGCAAGACGCGGTAAAGCGACACTTCTAAAACCTTCCTTCTCGATTATATGTCGACCGGCTCGCAATGCATGGTTTACATTTTCAGTGCTCGCTTTGCCTGGTTTAGTTTGGTGACCCAGTGCTTCTTCCTGCGTCAACAAATTGAGAATATGTACCCCTCCAGTACCCGACCACAGCCATGCTGCTCCTGACTTAGGATGTGTCGTTTGGCAAAAATGCCGGAAATCTTTAACCATAGCTGGCCATTGTTCTCGTAGAGACAATGCCAATCCACTATCAAAATGATCATTCGGTGCGACACCGTGAATGATCACTTGCGCTTTACTTAACAAAATATCCCCTTGAACTTCATGAATCATAACAAGTTACTTCCTTATAAAAAGAAAATGAGTCAAACAATCGTTAGCTTATCTATTAGTCATTCAGCGACTGCCACAAGCAATTCCCTTTACTTACCTTATTAATTGCCTCCAAGCGCTTGGCGTGCCGTTCCAATTCGCTAGGATCAGCCGACAGTACAACGAGTTGCAATCCTTTAAGTGCTTCATCAGTACTGATATCTGGGACAGGTGTATCAAAATCCATTAATAAGCTATCCTGCCCCCGTGTCATCCTGAGATAAACTTCAGCAAGTAGTTCTGAATCCAGCAGTGCACCATGCAGCACACGATGGGAATGATCAACTTGATAGCGCTCACATAAAGCATCGAGATTATTGCGTTTACCCGGATGAAGCTCCTTTGCCAATATCAAGGTATCGATGATCTCAGTGCAATAGCCACTCAGCGTATTTTGATTACACAACGCCAACTCATTGTCCAAGAAACTCACGTCAAAAGGCGCGTTGTGAATCAATAGCTCTGCATTTTCAATGAACTGAATAAACGCTTCACAAATATCTGGAAATTTAGGCTTATCTTGTAAGAATTCGGTAGTCAATCCATGGATCTGTAACGCACTGGCTTCACTTTCTCTCTCAGGATTCAAATAATAATGGAAATGGCGACCCGTCAGTTGTCGGTTACAAACTTCAACAGCAGCGATTTCCACGATACGGTGACCCGACTTTACATCGAGACCCGTTGTTTCAGTATCAAGAAAAATTTGGCGCATTACTGGTTTATACTTCAGTCTGAATGATTTCCAACCATCACGGTTTCCACACCCCGATTAGCCAATGCGTCTGCTCGCTCATTGCCATTATGACCGGTATGACCTCTTACCCAGCACCATTCAATTGAATAGCGCTGCGATAATTGATCAAGTGTTTTCCACAATGATTCATTTTTAACTGGCTTACGGTCAGCAGTCCGCCATCCTCGTTTCTTCCAATTCTCGATCCATTCACTAATCCCCTTTTGTACATATTGTGAATCAGTAAACAGATGAACCCGAGCCGACTCAGCTAGCGGTAATGATTCTAACGCTTGTAAAGCGCGAATCGCTGCCATCAACTCCATTTGATTATTTGTCGTGCTCACTTCGCCACCAAACAACTCTTGAGTATGCCCATCGTACATAACCAAGGCACCCCAACCGCCAACCCCGGGGTTGCCTTTACAAGCTCCATCTGTATAAATTTCGATTTTTTGTACTGTATTTTGCATCACAAGTTATATCCACTATTCGTGTGTCCCTTATAAACTGACGTGCGCTCTCAATTCATCGAGTCAATCTATCTTAGTCATTCTAATCCTGGCCTGCAGCAATTACCAGTCAATCAGGTCCTATATGGCTTGTTTTCACGAGTAGTTCACTATCGACCATCACTTAAGTTCATGATTAGTACTTAGAACGATTTAAGCGATCTGATTTTAATTACTTTTATTCAATAACGGACAGCATCCCACTGAAGCATGGTAGCACGATAAATCGACTAGAAAATCAGGCGCCTGCCGTAAATACTCAAGAAAAGTCTCAGCCACAATCGATAATTGTTTACCGGATGGATAAGCATAATACCAGGATCGTTTAAGTGGAAAACCTTCTACATCCAACATGACAAGCTGCCCCATCGGCGCATCTAATGCCAAGGTATGGCGCGAAAGTACAGCAATACCCAATTCTCCAACAATGGCTTGTTTGATCGCCTCGTTACTTCCCAATTCCATTCTGATATTGATTTTTAACCCACGATCGGTAAAAAAACGTTCAGTTGCCATACGGGTACCAGAACCTGGTTCTCGCATGATAAAGGCTTCTTCACTCAGTGATTGAACTGGAATATTTCTAGCTTTGGCAAGAGGATGGTTTGTTGAAGCCAGAACAACCAATGGATTATCTAGAAAAGGAGCAGCAACAGCATCGATTTCCTCCGGAACCTGACCCAAAATATAAAGATCATCCTGATTATGGAGTAATCGTTCTAAGACCCGCTCACGATTCGTTACTTTTAGCTTGACCTCAATTCCGGGATATTTTTTACAAAACATACCTAATAAGCGCGGCGTAAAATATTTTGCCGTTGTCACAACCGCAAGTCTCAACTTTCCGGCCTTTAGGCCTCTCATATTGGATGCAATCATTTCAAACCGCTCAAAATGTTCAAATATGCCTAAACAGGTTTGATAAAGTTCTTTCCCTGCATCCGTTAAATAAATTTTCTTTCCAACCTGCTCAAATAAAGGCAAACCAATATCATCGGTTAATTTCTTGATTTGCATCGATACCGTTGGCTGGGTCAGAAATAATTCTTCAGCTGCACGAGTAAAACTTTTCAAACGTGCAATGGCTTCAAACACCTCAAGCTGGCGTATTGTGCTGTGACGCATCGTTTTATCCCTCTTAAAAAACTGTCACCATAGATTTATATCTATCATTACTATAGAAATAATTGATTTTTATTTATGGTAATAAAAATCTACCATAATTCCAACCCACAATGCGCTAATTCCTATGACTCATCGTGTGGCCACATCCTTTTAACACCTTGGAGAAAAATATGGCTTCTGAAACGATTAAAGAAGGTAAAGAACGGTATAAATCAGGCGTGATCCCGTACAAAAAAATGGGCTATTGGGAACCCGATTACATTCCCCAAGATACTGACGTCATTGCACTATTTCGAATAACCCCGCAAGAAGGAGTAGAACCAGAAGAAGCTGCTGCGGCAGTTGCCGGTGAATCGTCAACAGCAACCTGGACGGTTGTCTGGACTGATCGACTCACCGCTTGCGAACTCTATCGAGCAAAAGCCTATCGTGTTGATCCTGTCCCTAATACAGGACCAGGAACAAAAACGGATCAGCAATATTTTGCGTACATTGCCTACGACTTAGATCTATTTGAAGAAGGTTCCATTGCCAATTTGACTGCATCAATTATCGGTAATGTATTTGGCTTCAAGGCAGTTAAAGCATTACGGCTAGAAGATATGCGTATCCCCGTAGCGTACCTTAAAACATTCCAAGGTCCCGCAACCGGTATTGTCGTTGAACGAGAACGGCTGGATAAATTTGGTCGCCCCCTATTAGGCGCTACCACCAAACCTAAATTAGGACTTTCTGGTCGCAATTATGGACGTGTCGTTTATGAAGGACTAAAAGGTGGTCTTGATTTCATGAAGGATGATGAGAACATCAATTCACAACCCTTCATGCACTGGCGTGATCGCTTCTTATTCTGTATGGAAGCGGTTAACAAAGCTGCTGCTGCCACGGGAGAGGTAAAAGGGCATTATCTCAATGTAACTGCAGCTACCATGGAAGATATGTACGAACGAGCAGAATTCGCCAAATCGCTCGGATCAGTCATCGTTATGATTGACTTGGTCGTCGGCTATACTGCGATTCAATCCATGGCGAAATGGGCGCGTAAAAATGACATGATTTTGCACTTACATCGAGCGGGTAACTCGACTTATTCGCGCCAGAAAAATCATGGCATGAATTTTAGAGTCATTTGTAAATGGATGCGTATGGCTGGTGTAGATCATATTCATGCTGGAACGGTTGTCGGCAAGCTAGAAGGTGATCCATTAATGATCCGGGGATTCTATGACACACTCCGCGAAACCAATATTGAGCGTAACCTTGAGCACGGAATCTTCTTCGATCAGGGATGGGCTTCCCTCAGAAAAGTTATGCCCGTCGCGTCAGGTGGAATTCATGCAGGTCAAATGCATCAACTCATTGATTACCTGGGCGAAGACGTAGTGCTGCAATTTGGCGGAGGAACCATCGGGCATCCACAAGGTATTCAAGCAGGAGCAACTGCAAATCGCGTTGCGCTGGAAGCGATGATCATGGCGCGTAATGAAGGTCGTGATTATGTTGCAGAAGGACCAAAAATTCTAGCAGAAGCAGCAAAATGGTGCTCACCGCTTAAGCTTGCATTAGATACTTGGAAAGATATCACCTTCAATTATGAATCTACCGACACCGCAGATTTCGTTCCTTCTACAACCATGAGTCAATAGCCCAAGGAGAAGCAATCATGATGACAAATACTGGCAATCGCCTAACACAGGGGCAATTCTCTTTCCTGCCGCCGCTCACTGACAAGCAGATCTCATCACAAATCAAATACGCACTCAAAAAAGGATGGGCAATCGGCATCGAATATACGGATGACCCTCATCCACGCCATACCTACTGGGAGATGTTTGGCAATCCAATGTTTGATTTAAAAGATCCTGCAGGGATTTTGATGGAAATCAATAACTGTCGCAAAACGTTTCCGAATCACTACATTAGAGTAACAGCTTTTGACTCTAGTCGCGGTGTAGAAAGCCCTACCATGTCTTATATTGTGAACCGTCCAGAAAATGAACCTGGTTTTAGCTTGATGCGACAAGAAAGCTCCAGCAGAAATATCAACTACACCATTCATTCTTATGCAAAAGACAAACCTGAAGGAGAACGATACTAACCTA
>SSFW01000111.1 GCA_008015595.1 Nitrosomonas sp.
GTAATGCAATTAAATGCCCATTGATACGTCCAGTTTTTCCTCGCACAAGATCGGGTACAACAGGATTTTTCTTCTGTGGCATGATCGATGAACCAGTACAGAAACGGTCTGCAAGCTGAATGAAATTAAAGAGCGGATTCATCCAGATAATAATTTCTTCGGATAATCGCGATAAGTGCATCATGATGAGCGCTGCGCAGGCACAGAATTCAATTGCAAAGTCACGATCTGAAACAGCATCTAATGAATTGGAGCAGACACGATCGAAGGCCAATTGTTTTGCAACAAACATTCGATCGATTGGGTAGCTCGTGCCAGCCAAAGCGGCAGCGCCTAACGGCAATCGATTGAGACGTTTTCGGCAATCTGTTAACCGTTCTCGGTCTCTTGCCAACATTTCATGATAGGCCATTAAATGATGGCCAAGTGAAATGGGTTGAGCCACTTGGAGGTGAGTAAAACCCGGCATGATAGTATCGATGTGGTTTTCAGCGAGATTCAATAACGCTAATTGTACAGCTTGTATTAGGCTGGTAATTTCATCGATGGATGCGCGAAGATATAATCGAATATCGGTTGCAACTTGATCGTTACGCGATCGTGCGGTATGAAGTTTCTTGCCTGCATCTCCAATCAAAGCGGTTAAGCGTTTTTCGATATTGAGATGCACATCTTCGAGTTCAATTTTCCAATCGAATGTATTATCGCGAATTTCCTGAAGAATGGTGGTAAGCCCTTGTTCAATCGCAACCAAATCGGCATCACTAATGATACCGACTGAAGCCAGCATTTGGGCATGCGCTAGCGATCCTTGGATATCGTATTCTGCTAAGCGTTTATCGAAATTGACAGAAGCGGTGTAGCGTTGCACCAATTCGGAAACAGGTTCATTAAATCGCCCTGACCAGGTATTTGTATGTTTTTTCACAAAAATAAGATCTCCCTACATTTAACATCATCAAATCATCAGATTTGATTTTAATTATTTTAGATTAGCAATTTCTCAAATTGAATCTTAACTCGACTAGTAATTTAGGTTATGAAAATTGATGCATTTACAACAAGCGACAAATGATTGATTAAAAAATGAAGAACTGTCTTTTACTTCAGGGTGGAATAGTGGATAATTATCAAATTTCATACCTGTCACATCAACAAGGAGCTATTTATGACAGATCAGTACAAGCAAAATGATAGTAAAAATACCATTAATTGGACTAATCCTGATGCACTGCTAAATATGTTAAGCGGAAAGTTTGCAGCTTTTGATAAATTCCAAAAAATGCAGTTGCCTTCATGGTCCGTATGGGTATTCTTGGGTATTCTACTGCTTGTCATCGCTTGGAGCCAAATTGTTGTAAGTCAGGCCAATTCAAGATTAGAGAAAGGACAAGCCGAGATAGCAAACCAGCTTGAGCTAGAGCGCTCGACCTTGATCAGAAAAGCCCGTGAGTATGCTGATGCTCAATATCATAAAGAAGAAGATCGTTTTGGCCAGGTGTTATCATGGGCAGTGAGAGGCGAATTGTTGCGCAATAATCTCGATCAAGTTAGCCAGTATTTGAACGAGTTGGTCAAAATAAAAGATACGGAACGTGCTGTCTTGATTGGCGATGATGGGAAATTATTGGTTTCAACCGATAAAAAACTTGAAGAAGCGGCAGCAAAAGAAATTTATCCTGAAGAGTTGCTGCAACAGCGTAAAATTACGATTCAGTCTGATGTTAACGGACGTAAATTATTAATCGTTCCGATCATGGGATTGAATAACAGACTCGCAACGGTAGTCATTAGTTACAAAAATCCCCCGCTAAACAGTAACTAATTTACTGAATAAAATTCAGTGACCCTCCGTTTGCCAGATGAGCGGAGGGGGTCTTTCTCTTCAAGTTACGCGTTTGATCCGAGCTCCCACTGAAGATAGTTTTTTTTCAATGGATTCATACCCGCGGTCTAGATGGTAAATTCGATCAATCGTTGTCTCATCGCGCGCAACTAGCCCAGCAATAACAAGACTCGCTGATGCCCTTAAATCGGTAGCCATTACATTAGCGCCATCCAATTGCTGAATACCTTTGATCACTGCAGTATTACCTTCCACGGTAATATCTGCATTGAGACGTTTCAATTCTTGCACATGCATAAATCGATTCTCAAAAATGGTTTCAGTAATCAAGGCTGTTCCTTCTGCAATGGCATTGAGTGCCATGAATTGGGCTTGCATATCAGTCGGGAAAGCAGGATGAGGAGCAGTTCTTAAGCTGACTGATTGAGGTCGCTTATTCATGACGAGATGAATTTGATCGCGATCGAAGTCGATGAGAGCGCCGGCTTCTAACAATTTACTTGTTACAGCGTCTAATGTTTCCGCTCGCGCTTTTTTTAGCAGAATTTCACCGGTGGTAGTGGTGGCGGCTGTTAAAAAAGTGCCTGTTTCAATACGATCTGGCATGACTTCGTAGGAAACCCCATGTAAGGCTTCAACACCCTCGATCGTAATAATATCTGTGCCTGCGCCAGAGATTTTTGCACCCATTTGATTCAGGCAATTAGCAAGATCGATAATTTCAGGTTCTCGTGCCGCATTTTCAATAATGGTCAAACCTGAAGCAAGTGTTGCGGCCATCATGAGATTTTCAGTACCCGTCACTGTTACGATATCCATGAGAATGCGGGCACCTTTGAGTTTACTTGCTTGAGCACGGATATAACCATGTTCGATCGCAATTTCCGCCCCCATCGCTTGAAGACCTTTGATGTGTTGATCCACTGGGCGTAAACCAATTGCACAACCACCTGGTAATGAAATATGAGCTTCACCAACCCGAGCGACTAATGGTCCTAACACAAGGATTGCAGCACGCATCGTTTTAACCATTTCATAGGGTGCGGTTGGATTAGAGACATCTTTTGTAGATAATTCGATCTTAGAATGGTCTTTACGGCGAGTGACCACACCCATTTGCTGAAGCAGGCTCAGCATAGTCACGATATCCATCAACTCAGGGACATTGCTTAATTCAATGGCGTCTGTCGTCAACAATGAAGCGCATAACAAAGGTAATGCGGCATTCTTTGCACCTGAAATGGTAATTTCACCCTGCAATGGGTAACCACCCTGAATTAAGAGTTTTTGCATAAGCGATATTTAAGGAAGAAAAAAGATGAGGATAAGCGGTTGTTCTACAGCGACAGCGAAGTTATGATTACAAAGTACGATGTACTCGCACCCATATTCCAAAACTATAAACTTAACATAAATGGAGCAAGAATGGCTAAACAAATCATTCAGACAGTTGATGCACCGCAGGCGATCGGAACTTATTCTCAAGCAGTTCGAGTTAATGGCGGGGATACGATTTATTTATCAGGGCAAATCGGGTTAGATCCTTTAACGATGCAAATGGTGGAAGGGATCGATGCGCAAATAGAACGCGTTATTCTCAATTTAAAAGCAGTTGCGAAAGCAAGTGGCGGAAGCTTGAATGATATTGTAAAACTCAACATTTTTTTGATTGATTTGGCTAATTTTGCAAAGGTAAATGAAGCAATGGCTCAGCATTTTCAGCAACCCTATCCAGCACGAGCAGCGATTGGCGTAGCATCGTTACCCCGCGGTGCGTTGGTAGAAATGGATGGCGTAATGGTTCTATCGAATTAATTTATCCTTACTGAGATAGAGTCTTAATTAATTTTCAAGAATGCTTTGATTACAATTCATCATTCTATTTTTTCTCGGATTGAACAGAAAACACAGCAGAAACTAGCAAAATTAAGTATTCAAAACGACACGGATCTTATTTTACACTTGCCTCTTCGTTATGAAGATGAGACGAATCTTTATCTGATCAACGATGTGATCGATGGGAATGTTTTTCAGGTGGAAGGAGAGGTGATTCATAATGAGATTATTTATCGACCTCGTAAACAACTTATTGTTCAGATAAGTGATTCTAGTGGTATTTTGCTGATTCGTTTTTTTAATTTTTACCCTAATCAAATCAAAGCCTATTCAGTTGGAGTGCGTATTCGCGCATTAGGTGAAGTTCGACGTGGTTTTTGGGGAATTGAGATGGTTCATCCCAAGTGTCGGATCGTTCAAAATGAAACACCATTGGCAGATACATTAACGCCAGTTTATTCTACAACAGCAGGTTTATCACAAACGAGTATTCGCAAATGGATTCAACAAGCACTTACACGAATGGACCATCAGGACTTGTTGTGTGAAGTTCTTCCCCAAGAAATCTTGTCACGCTATCAATTATTGGAATTCAAAGCGAGCCTTTTTGTGTTGCATAAGCCATCGGCAGGAATTAGTGTTACCTCACTGCAAGAAAGGAAGCATCCTGCTTGGCGCAGGATAAAGTTTGATGAATTATTAGCGCAACAGCTTTCTATGCGTCTGCATTATCAGCAGCGAAGGAATAATCTTGCACCTGCATTGACACCGAAACAATCGCTGACCGATCAATTGTTATGCGCATTACCATTTTGCCTAACTACTGCGCAAGAAAAAGTTTTAGTTGAGATTTTTCACGATTTGGCAGCACAGCAACCGATGCAGCGACTCTTGCAAGGGGATGTGGGTAGTGGCAAAACAATTGTTTCGGCTTTAGCTGCATTGCGTGCCATCGAGAATGGTTATCAAGTGGCCATAATGGCGCCAACAGAGATTCTAGCCGAGCAACATCACAGTCGATTTATTTCTTGGCTAGCGCCACTCAATATCGAGGTGGCTTGGCTTTCTGGGAGTCAAACTAAAAAGCAGCGGGAAAGAGAACTTGCCCGAATTTCGACAGGAAAGGCCATGTTGGCAATAGGCACTCATGCTTTGTTCCAGGATCAAGTAGCGTTTCCACGGCTAGGCTTAGTGATTATTGACGAGCAGCATCGGTTTGGGGTCGCGCAGCGACTGGCGCTAAAACACAAGGGAAATAAGGAAGCGTTGGTTCCTCATCAATTAATGATGAGTGCGACACCTATACCGCGAACCTTGGCGATGAGTTATTACGCTGATCTCGATGTATCTACTATCGATCAATTACCACCGGGTCGCGCACCGATTGTCACAAAATTGATTGATAATAGTAGAAGAGCTGAAGTCACCCAGCGTGTGTATGAGGCTTGTAATACCGGAAAACAAATCTATTGGGTATGTCCACTTATCGAAGAATCAGAGGCGTTAGAGCTTAAAACAGCCATTGAAACTTATGAGGTGCTCAGTCAGTATCTCTCAGATATCAAGGTGGGTTTAGTTCATGGCAGACTTAATGCTTCAGAAAAATCGAGTATCATGACTGATTTTAGCCAAGGTAACATCCAATTATTGGTTGCAACCACCGTCATTGAGGTAGGAGTCGATGTACCTAATGCATCTTGGATGATTATTGAGCATGCGGAGCGGCTGGGTTTGTCCCAGTTGCACCAACTGCGCGGTCGTATTGGCCGTGGCCAGGAAGCAAGTTTATGTATATTGCTATATCAGAAACCCTTATCCAAAATCGCACGGGAACGGTTGCGTATTATTTTTGAACATAACGATGGATTTGAAATTGCGCAGCAAGATCTCCGATTGCGAGGGCCTGGGGAGTTACTTGGCACGCGTCAAAGTGGCATTCCTTTGTTGCGCTTCGCTAATTTAGAGGAAGATAAGGATTTATTAGAAGCGGCTCGTAATGTCGCTGAGCAATTGTTGAATGAAAACCCTAGAGTCGTAGAATTCTATCTAACGTGGTGGTTGGCATCAAGAAATGCCCTGTTACAAGTATAACTTGAGGGTAAAGCGGTTTTTCTATACGTTAACTGAATCATCGCAATAGGTGATTTCTTTATACTGTATCCATCAATATCTATTAATGAAAAGCTAAGATGAAAATTCTTTACCATCGACAGTCAATCAATTTACTGCTTCGCTGGGCGTGTTCACTGTTTTCTTTGCTAATGGTTACTGCATGTGCATTAGGGCCTGATTATCGTCGTCCTACAATCGAAGTGGCCGAGCATTATCGAATACCCCATGCGGAAGGGGAGTCGATTGCAAATCTTCCTTGGTGGGAGCTATTTCAAGATAAAGTGCTTCAGCAATTGATCCGGCAAGCATTACAAGAAAATAAAGATCTAAAACGCGCAATTGCCAGTATTGAGGAACATCAAGCGCGTTTATCGATAGCGCGTATGGATTTTGCACCTCAACTGGAAACGAATATCAATGCCCCGGTTATCGGCAGGATGGGAGGGTTTCCCTTTCCTGGATTTGCTACGCCCTTCAACTATTTCGGGCAGGTCAATTTGAATTGGGAAATCGATATCTGGGGGAGGATTCGTCGTTCGACTCAAGCTGCACTTGCTGAGTTAGTCGCCCAAGAAGCGAATCGCCGTGCTATCGTGCTATCGTTAGTGGGAGCAGTTGCGCAAAGTTATTTCGATTTGTTGCAACTAGATAAGCAACTTGAACTTGCTCAGCAAATATTGCATTCTTGGGAGGAATCCGTTGCTATTTCCGATGCTCAATTGCAACACGGCTTAATTTCGAAGTTAGATAACGACCAATTTCAAGCCGAGCGCGCGAATGCGGCTGCCAGAGTAGCGATATTAGAGCGTGAAATGGTACAGAAAGAAAATGAACTGAGTCTTTTGCTAGGAAAGAGTCCAAATTCAGTACTACGTGGTTCCGCAATCAATGAACAATGGCTTTCTCCTGAAATCCCTGCTGGCTTGCCGTCTGAATTACTAGATCGCCGGCCTGATATTTTGCGGGATGAGCAAGTACTAGCGGCAGCTACTGCTAGAATTGGGGCAACGAAAGCTGCGCGCCTTCCTCGAATTTCTTTAACAGGTTTTTTGGGGGTTGCAAGCCCTTCATTATCGAATCTATTGTTATCGAATAGTCAGTTTGGAGTAGGGGGTCTAGGGCTTGCGGCACCAATATTGAATGCACGCGCGTTGGGTTTCGAACAAAAAGCTGTCGAAGCACAAGCAAAGCAGGCGCTTGCACAATATGAGCAAACTGCCTTGATTGCTTTTAAAGAGGTGGAAGATGCACTGGTCGCGATTCGGACCGTCAAAGACCAATATAAGGCAAATCAAGAACAAGTTAAGGCATTACAGTCAGCGCTACAAATTGCGGATCTTCGCTATCAAAGTGGACTAACAAGCTATGTTGATGTGCTGCTTGCTAAGCGTAGCTTATTTGATGCAGAAATAGCGTTGGCTTTAACCCAACGGTTTCATTTAGTAGCACTTGTTCAGCTTTATAAAGCCTTAGGGGGTGGGTGGGCGCCTTGAAGATACACGCTGTTGTGCTGTGCAGGTACCCAAATTCAATCTATGCGGCTGGTATTTAGGCCGATATTTGATTATCGTATCATCTTATTGTTCAATCGAGGTTTTCTACTAACGAAATCATGATGTATCCATTAATTTCATGGGTTTTTCGGAGCGCTCGTCAAATTAAACTGCAGGTAATTTATGTCGGTTTGGGGTTATTCGTTTGCCTCGTGATCGGTTGTTCAGATAAGCCTGCCGCAGATCTTGCTGCTTCACCATTACCCCAAGTAGCAGTGATAACGCTAAAGACTCAGTCAGTAGCTGATGAGCCTGAGTTTATTGGGCAAACACAATCATTTCGACCGGTAGAAATTCGATCGCAAGTGAGTGGGATTATCAAACAGATTTTTTTCACGGAAGGCAGAAACATTAAAAAAGGAGATCGACTTTATCAGATTGACCCCATTCCTTTTAGAGCAGCTTACCAACGAAATCAAGCCAATGTTGCGCAAGCGAAAGTTAGATTAAAGCAGGCTCAGCAAGATTTAGCTAGAGTGCGTCCTCTGTTGGAGAAGAAAGCAGTTAGCAAAAAAAATATTGATGATGCAGAAGCAGAGGTTCAAGCAGCAAAGGCGACATTGGATGCAGCACAGAATGAGTTGACTAAGGCAAAATTTGACCTGGATAACACACTGATTTCTTCACCGGTGAATGGGAGAATCGGTCGCAGTCAGTTTTATGAAGGGCGCCTTATCGAGGCTCAAGAATCTTTATTAACAGCCATTACTCAACTGGATCCCATGTATGTGAATGTCAATGTTCCCGAAAGTTATTTATTAAAACGGCGGCGTGAACTGGCTGAGCAGAAAGTGGCAAGCCCTGAACTTTTTCAGCTGCGTGGGGAAATGACTTTTTCAGATGGCACTATTTACCCGGAAGAAGGAGTACTTGATTTTGCGGATGTAAGATTACGCCCAGAAACAGGTACGTTGCAAGGGCGCTTTCGATTTCCCAATCCCGATGGAAAAGGGGAACCTAACCTTAGTTATTTTTTGTCAGGTCAATTTGTGAAAATTCGGATCAAGGGTTATATCCGCCACAATGCCATACTTATTCCACAGCGAGCTGTTCATCAAGGACCTAAAGGATCATTTGTTTTCGTGATTAACGAAGAAGATAAAGTGGAGCCACGTCCCGTTCTAGCGACCAGTTGGTATGGAAAAGAATGGCTCATTGAAAATGGATTAAATCCAGGAGAAAGAGTTGTAGTGGAAGGTTTTTTCCGTATCTTACCTGGTGTAAAAGTGAATGCGGTTGCGCATTCTTCGATAGAACCCGAATCTAATTCACAACATGATTAGCGTAATTAGTACCAAACCTTTTCCATGACTTCTCATTTCTTTATTGATCGACCTATTTTTGCATCGGTACTATCGATTATCATCGTAGTAATCGGGTTAGTTTCTTTGCAAACATTACCCGTTGCTCAATTTCCTCAGATAACGCCCCCGATGATACAAATCGATGCGGATTATCCTGGAGCAAGTGCAGAAGTGGTTGCAGAAGCAGTTGCTCGGCCGATCGAAGTGCAATTGCCTGGTATTGATAATTTATTGTATTACGAATCGATTAGTACCAATGATGGGCACATGATGATGCGCCTCACATTCGAAATTGGAACCGATATCGATATTGCCCAAGTACAAACCCTGAATCGGCAACGACTAGCTGAGCCGCAATTACCAGCTGAAGTGATTCGACAGGGCATCACTGTCAAAAAAACCTCACCAGATTTATTAGCTGTTGTTGCACTAAGTTCCACAGATCCTCAGCATGATACTGTTTATCTATCGAACTATGCGTTGCTCAGAATCATTGATAATCTTAAGCGGTTGCCTGGTGTGGGTGAGGCTGTCATATTCGGCGAGCAAAATTATTCGATGCGGATTATTCTTGATCCTGTTCGGATGGCGCAACTCAATGTGACACCAAGTGAGATTGCTGCGGTGATCCGGGATCAGAATCGTGATTTTCCAGCAGGACGGATTGGTCGTGAGCCCACTGTGAGCGGAACAGAACTTACGATTCCTGTCATTACACGTGGCAGAATGAGCGAAGTGCATGAATTTGAAGAAATCATTATCCGTGCTTTTCCAGATGGATCGATGCTGAAATTAAAGGATGTAGCCAACATAGAATTAGGCGCCCGTTCTTATGATCTTCAAGGCCGCTGGAATAGTAAGCCCAATACCTTCCTTCTAACTTTCTTAGCTCCGGGTGCCAATGCGCTTGAAACAGTAAAACGAGTACGTGCCGAAATGGAACAACTCGCTAAAACCTTTCCAGCCGGGGTGGCGTATGACATTCCGTACGACACGACCTTATTTATTGAAGTATCGATCACAGAAGTGGTCAAAACCTTGGCTGAAGCGACATTGCTGGTGATATTCGTGGTATTCCTCTTTTTACAGAACTGGCGTGCCACGCTGATTCCGGCATTGGCTGTGCCTGTATCGCTGATTGGTACACTGATTGGTATGTCGGTACTGGGTTTTTCAATCAATACCCTTACTTTATTTGGGATGGTTCTTGCGATTGGAATCGTGGTCGATGATGCGATCGTTGTCGTGGAGAATGTGGAACGCCACATCACTCAAGGAAGATTATCGCCCCGAGAAGCAGCACGGAAGGCGATGGATGAGGTAACGGGTCCAGTTATTGCAATTGTTCTAGTTTTATCGGCTGTTTTTTTACCAGTAGCTTTTCTAGGTGGGATTACCGGTGAATTGTATAAGCAGTTTGCCATCACGATCGCGCTATCGGTCATTATTTCTGGTTTTGTTGCCTTGACATTGAGTCCAGCGCTCTGTGCATTGGTGCTGAAACCGAGTCATAATAATGTTCCCCATGTATTCTGGAGGTTATTTAATCGATCATTTGAATGGTTGCAAGCTCGCTATATTGGGGTTGTATCAATCGCATTTAAACGATTGGTCATTGCGCTTACTATTTTCCTCGCTTTGATGATCGTGATCGTCGGGTTATTCAATAAAATTCCGCAGAGTTTCCTTCCTGAAGAAGATCAGGGTTATTTTATCGTTGTGGTGCATCTACCCGATGGCGCTTCGTTGACTCGAACAACAGCAGTGCTCGATAAGGTTGAAAGTTTTTTTCAATCAATTTCTGCGGTTCATTCAACGGATACATTAGCGGGCCAGAATTTTGTGTTTGGCACACGGGGCACTAATCAGGCAACCATGTTTGTTCCCCTGCATCATTGGGATACACGAAAAGCAGAGCAGGACCAAATTCAAACTTTGATTAAACGTGCTTATCAAGAATTTGCAACGATTCCAGAAGCGTTGATTCTAGCGTTTAATGCACCTTCGATCAGTGGGCTGGGTTCCACAGGGGGGTTCTCAGTACAGATCCAAGATCCGAGTGGGGGTGATTTTGCTGAATTTGCTGCAATCGCACGAGAATTTGTAACCAAAGCGGCTAGTCATCCTGCAATTGCGGTAGCGAACACCAATTTCAGAATCAGTGCACCCCGGTTTTTTGTGGATGTTGATCGAGAACGTGCAAAATCGTTAGGTGTTCCTATTTCAGAAGTTTTTGATACGATGCAGGCTTATTTTGGCAATTGGTATATCAACGATTTTGTTAAGTATGGGCGTGTTTATCGCGTGCAAACGGAAGCAATGCCGGAATATCGTTCAAACCCCGATAATCTTAACCATATTCATGTACGCACTCAATCCGATTCATCACAACCGATGATTCCTTTGAGCGCTGTCGTAACAACTCAATTTAATAGTGGACCAGATCCTGTTACCCATTTTAACGGATTTAATTCCGCAATGGTGCTTGGAAGCGCAGCAACAGGCTATAGTTCAGGGCAAGCGTTGGATGCCTTACAAGCCGTAGCGGATGAGGTTTTACTTCCCAAAGGGTATACCCTTGATTGGAGCGGCGTATCGTTTCAAGAACGCAAAGCAGGGGGGCAATCGCTATTAGTATTTGCTTTTGCGCTATTGATGGTTTTCTTGGTGTTAGCAGCGTTATATGAAAGCTGGTCGATTCCATTTGCCGTGATTCTTGCGATTCCGTTAGGAATTCTGGGGGCACTATTGGCGATTTGGTTGAGGGATTTAACCAACGATATTTATTTTCAGATTGGATTGGTTACCTTAATTGGATTAGCAGCAAAAAATGCAATATTAATCGTTGAATTTGCCAATCAACGTTATCGAGCGGGTCAATCACTGATCGATGCAGCGTTGGAAGCAGCAAAACTACGTTTCCGACCCATTATCATGACATCAATGGCTTTTATTCTAGGTGTTTTTCCATTGGTAATTGCATCAGGGGCTGGTGCTGCAAGCCGTCACTCGATCGGAACGGGTGTTTTTGGAGGAATGTTGGCAGCTACTTTTTTGGCCATCTTTTTTGTACCCATTTTTTTCGTCATCGTAAATAGAATTGCACACCGAGTGCGTTTGAGGAATACGCGAAAGGTTTGAATGGTGATTCGAAAAAATGAATATGCTTTAATTTCGGATTGTGATCTGAATCATGTACAATAGCAAACCTAAGGCGGGCCTCCCCGCATTGTACGGTAGTGAACCTGGTCAGGTCCGGAAGGAAGCAGCCACAACTATTTTATACAAGTGCCGGGGGTCAGGCTCGCCACCTTCCAAACTTTGATGCGCAGCGTTTCCTTTTCGTTTATCAACCTTCCTCAAAGTATATTGTGATCTTAACCCAAGTGCTTGCTAGAAAGTGGCGACCTAAAGTTTTTACTGAACTGGCAGGGCAGGATCATATCGTCAAAGCAATTGCAAATTCGCTTGATCGGAATCGTTTGCATCATGCCTATTTATTTTCGGGAACGCGCGGTGTTGGTAAAACGACAATCGCCCGAATTTTAGCGAAGGCCCTCAATTGTGATCAAGGCATTACCTCTCAACCCTGTGGGCAATGCACGACTTGCCTCAGTATTGATCAAGGAACCTTTGTGGATTTGGTTGAATTGGATGCTGCGTCGAATACGCAAGTAGATCATATGCGCGAGCTACTTGAAAGCGCCTATTATGCGCCATCCGTGGCGCGTTTTAAGATTTATCTGATCGATGAAGTCCATATGCTTTCTAAGTCCGCATTTAATGCAATGCTGAAAACACTTGAAGAACCTCCCAATCATGTTAAGTTTATTCTAGCGACGACAGATCCCCAGAAATTGCCCATTACCGTACTTTCGCGGTGCCTGCAATTTAATTTGAAACAAATTCCACCTGCACTGATCGTGAGCCGGTTACAGCATATCTTATCACGAGAGCAAATAAAAGCTGATTTGCCAGCGTTACAGCTAATCGCGAGAGCGGCCTGTGGGAGTCTACGCGATGCACTTAGCTTACTCGATCAGGCAATCGCCTATGGAAATGGTGTGGTCGAAGAAAATCAGGTTCGAGATATGTTAGGAACGATTGACCTGGATTATCTCTATGATTTGCTTGAAGCATTGTCAACTCAAGATGGGCGTGCAATGATAGCGATTGCAGATCAGATGGAGGCCCGTAGCTTATCGTTTGATAGCGCGTTACAAGACATGGGGGTATTATTGCATCGTCTCGCTTTAGCGCAGATTGCGCCTCAAGCGATTGATGAAGCCATGCTAGATCGCGAGCGTTTCTTTGACTTGGTAAAACGGTTCTCACCTGAGGAGATTCAACTATATTACCAGATTGTGCTTCACGGTCGTCATGATTTAAGCTTAGCACCAGATGATTATGCCGGTTTCACAATGACACTTATGCGCATGCTCGCTTTTGTTCCAGAGCAAGATTTAGCTAGCTTTGAATACAATGCAGATGATAAAAAAGCTGAGCCAGCGATACTCATACCTAATGCTAAACCAGTTGCTGAAAAGCCTGTCACTCATGATTCCAGTCAAGCAGAGCAGTGGGCTGATAGCGATTATACTAGCCAGCAGTGGTTGTCCATTGTTAAGCAGCTAAAGTTGAGTGGTATGGCGAAAATGCTTGCACAGCATTGTGAAGCAAAATTTTTGTCAGAAGGAAAAATAGCCTTATACGTTCCTGAGCTTCATAAACATTTGTTGGAAAAGCGTTATCAAGACAGGCTTAAACAGGCGTTGGAAGATTATTTTAAAAAAACAATAGATATAAAATTTTCGATTGGTACCCTTTCAGGAATGACCGTTGCAGCGATTGAGGACCAAGAAAAACAACTTAAGCAATCGCAGGCCATTGCTGCGATCGAGGCGGATCCCTTTGTCAGAGAGGTGGTTGAAAATTTCGACGCAAAATTAATTGTTTCTTCAATTAAACCTATAAATTAAAGGAGAGAATCAAATGATGAAAGCAAATTTAGGCAATATCATGAAGCAAGCACAGCAAATGCAGGAGAATATGAAGGCGATGCAGGAGCAACTTGCTAGTATAGAAATAGAGGGTCAATCTGGGGCAGGTATGGTTAAAGTTGTGATGACTTGTCGCCACGATGTCAAGCGAGTAAGTATCGATCCGAGCTTGTTGGGAGATGACAAAGAAATGCTGGAAGACTTAATTGCAGCCGCTGTGAATGATGCTGTTCGTCGAGTCGAAACGACAACTCAGGAAAAAATGAGTGGCTTGACGGGCGGGCTAGGATTACCGCCAGGATTTAAATTACCCTTTTAATTTTCTATCAGAACGGACGGTATGTTATATCGTGAATCATATGAATTGCTCTGCTTGAAGGTGGGTTATGCGAACAAGTCGTCCCCTTAGATCACCTAGAAAACCGTCTCAACCAACGGAAAATCGATCGCAACCGAAAAGAGTTGACCAGACCATTACGCATAAGCTGCAAAAGCTATTAGCGCAAAGTGGTTTAGGTTCGAGGCGGGAAATGGAGGCATTGATTGCTGAGGGACAAGTTAGTATCAATGGGAAAGTTGCTAAAGTTGGGGATCGAATTAGTACGGGTGACTTAATTCGGGTTAAAAACCGACTGATCCGAATAAATACCGGTAGCCGCCTTCCAAGAATCATGTTTTATCATAAACCAGAAGGTGAGATTGTTAGTCGCCATGATCCAGAGGGAAGACCTTCAGTCTTTGATAAGCTGCCACAATTAAAATCTTCGCGTTGGGTTTCGATTGGAAGATTAGATTTTAATACCAGTGGTTTATTGATTTTCACGACAAGCGGTGAATTAGCAAATCAAATGACGCACCCACGCTTCCAGATTGAGCGCGAATATGCAGTACGGATCATTGGTCAATTAACGCCGGAACAAATGACTCAATTGACTCGTGGTGTTGAGCTTGAAGATGGGATAGCCAAGTTTGATATGATTGTCGAGCAAGGGGGTGAAGGTTCCAACCGATGGTACCATGCGGTCATCAAAGAAGGCCGGAATCGAGAAATTAGAAGGATGTTTGAGAAACTGGGAATTGCGGTGAGTCGCCTGATTCGTGTTCGGTTTGGCCCTATTCGTTTACCACCTTATTTGAAACGGGGAATGTTGTCCGAACTCAAAGAAAATGAGGTTCGCCAAATAATGGTTTTATTTAATAAAATGATTGAACCAAAGGTCGTTGTTCCTCGGGTTCAGTCCAATCAATCGAAATTTACTTCAAATCGCTTTTCTTCAACATAAATACGAACTGATCACCGGCACTTGTTTCAAGCCAAGTAAACGGCATTCTAGGATATAGCTGTTCCAAGGCAGACCGATTATGGCCTATTTCCACGATGAGTAGGCCTTCATCATTTAGAAAATCTGCTGCATTTGACAAAATGTTACGAACGATGGCAAGGCCATCAAAGCCTCCGGCTAGAGCAATGGACGGTTCATGACGAAACTCTTTGGGAAGATCATCCATTGATTCTGCATTAACATAGGGTGGATTGCTGATAATGAGATCATAGCGCTTGTTACCCAGCTTAGAGAAAAGATCCGAGTGAATCAAGTGAATGGAAGAAGCTAAATCATAGTTCTCAATATTAATATGAGCTACTTCTAGCGCGCTGGGAGAAATATCAACCGCATCAATTTGGGCATTTTCGAAAGCGTGTGCCAGTAAGATCGCTAGGCAACCCGATCCCGTGCAGAGATCTAATGCGCGAGTCACCGAAATAGGGTTGCTGATCCAAGGTGACAGTTGGGTTTGTAACAATTCAGCAATAAACGATCTCGGTATAATGACGCGTTGATCGACGTAAAAATTAAAATCTCCTAACCATGCTTCGTGGGTGAGATAAGTAATAGGTATTCTTTCAGAGACTCGTTTTTCAATTAATTCGATCATTGCATTACGCTCGGACTCAATGATTTGAGCATCTAGAAATAAATCGAGTTGATTCGGCGCAAGATGTAACACGTGTAAAATAAGGTGCGCTGCTTCATCATAAGCGGTTGGAAAACCATGTCCAAAGAACAGTTGTGCTTGACTAAAGTAGCTAGTAGTGAGGCGTAGCCAGTCGCGTACAGTTCGTAATTCTGTTTTGGCTTGTTGAATTAGGGTGGGGGCAGTATTGTTTGAGTGTGTCACGATCAATCTAGATAGAAGTTTGTGATAAAAAATTGTATAAGTTTAGAATGATAGCGTGGAATGGTTGGATATCGAATAAATTGTGATTTTAGATAGCCTGGGTATGATGGACGAAGAATGGATGCGGTTGGCGCTTGGATTAGCGGAAAAAGCGCAAGAATTGGATGAAGTTCCTGTTGGTGCAATCATCGTCAAAAACGGTGAAATTATTGGTCAAGGTTATAACCAGCCGATCAAAACAAATGATCCCTCGGGCCATGCTGAAATGATTGCGATTCGCGCTGCCGGTCAACAGATTCAAAATTACCGGTTAGAAGAATGCACGCTTTATGTCACGCTGGAGCCTTGCGCGATGTGTATTGGTGCAATTTTTCACGCCCGATTGCGCCGCCTTGTGTTTGCTGCAAGTGATCCTAAAACGGGTGTATGTGGAAGTATTTTGGATTTGCCTGCGGAAAAAAGGCTTAATCATCATCTAGAAGTGCATAAAGGTCTGCTTGCTGAAGAGTCAGCTCGATTGTTGAGGCAGTTTTTTTATGGGAAGCGTCATTTAGATAAACTAGCTCGGTATGAAAATTCAAATTAATATTGAACAACAGCAGCTTGATTTGTTCGATCGTGAAGAAAGATTGGTTAAACGCTATTTAATTTCTTCGGCCAAGAATGGCATAGGGCAAGTAAGAGGGAGTTATTGTACGCCCTTGGGTAAGCATATCATTCGTGCAAAAATTGGCGATAAGCAACCTGTTAACACGGTTTTTGTCAAACGGCGACCCACAGGTGAGATTTATACGCCCCAATTAGCGGCCCAATATCCTGGCCGAGATTGGATTTTGACACGGATCTTTTGGTTATCGGGTTGTGAGGTCGGGTTTAATCGGTTAGGAATAGTCGATACCATGCGTCGGTATATTTATATTCACGGGAGCCCGGATGGTGCGGTAATGGGTAAACCCGGTTCGATTGGCTGTATTCGTATGCATAACGATGATCTATTAGAGCTTTTCGATAAAGTGCCAGTTGGGACACCTGTCAATATCACGCAATGATTTTTACATTGCTGAGCCTAAATAGCTAAATCATTGCAGTATTATGAGAATTCACTCGTTATTGCAACGATTTAGCTGATTGTTTGATCGCCCAGTTATTTGGCTTTCTTAGAAGGAAAATGATTAACAATTAATCGACCACCTGATATTACTAAATCAGGGTACTCCAACAGTTTAACATTTTCAAAGGCATTTCCTTTTACTGCAATGATGTCGGCAGGCGCACCAACAATGAGCGTGCCCAGTGGTGATAGACCCAATGCTTCACCTGCTTTAGCAGTTGCGGTCTCAAATAGTGCTAATGGCGTCATTCCTGTCAGATGAAGCATCAATTGTAATTCTCTTGCATCAATACCCCATGGTATTTCGATATGGGCTATTTCTGCGCCATAATAAAATTGTGCGCCGAGTTGAGCCAGCCTTAGCGTATTTGAATAAACGCCAGGACATAAAGACAAAGTGTCAATGGTCGTCACAATTCTTACCCCTTGTTGTACTGCTTGCTGAAGTAAATCTCCTGAGATTTCCATACAGGGAACATGCGCCCATTCATCTACTCCAGCAGCGAGCGCTAACTCAACGCCCTGTTGCTCACCTACGTGTGCAGTTACTTTTTTTCCAAGTTTGTGCGTCTCATCGACAATCGCTTGGATTATTTCAAGGGGTAATAAGGGCCAGGGTGGCATCACGGATGGTGCGTGCCCAGTTGTCCATGGTGCGCCCGGCTCTCCTCCCGGTTCAAGCGCTATTTTTATATTAACTGCTCCACCTTGAATAAGATGTCGAACGGCTTCCCTTGCTTGATCTGGGGTCTCAACTACTAAAGCAACATCGCTATGGCCGTGATCACCGCCGCCATGGCCATGCTGGCCAAAGACAGGGATTGGATAGCCACCAGGAGCTGTGATTATCGGTCCGGTTCTCAGAACACGCAGGCTGCCATCGCCTCCTGCTGGTGCCAGCAATGGCCCACCTACATCCCGAACAGTTGTCACACCATGACGAAGAACTGCATGATGAGAAACATTTTGCAGCGCTAGATGAGCATGTAGATCGATAAACCCAGGTAGAATAGTTGCATCTCCTAAATCTAGTTCCTTTCCACCACGCTTGCGAATTTGTGGGGCTGGTCCGATTTCGATCACCTTGCCATTATCGATTAATAACGCATGATCTTCATGCAGTGTGCGTCCATCAAAAATACGATCTGCTTTTAATAAGACGCGTTCTTGCTTTGCTGTTTCCTGGCGGTCATTTGCCCAACTTTGCGATACACAGATGAATGCTGTGTATATCATGAACATACTTACTAAGATTTTACTTGATGCTTTCTCGATTGGAATTACAGTTGCAACCAAACTCATCATTCCTTCCTTTTTGTTGTAGTTATTTGAATTTATTTTTTTAAATAATGCAGCTACGTGTGGCCATTATAGGAATAAAAATTAATGATGGAATGTGACAAATTGTCGCAGCATAATTGACTGCGATTATTGCCTAAGTTTTACTCACATTAAATTTGGGCACGTCGAGATTTTTTACGGGCTAAGCATTAATAGAAAAACAAATCTAGATTAATCATTAATTTGTAGAAATGGCATAGATATTGCAGTTTTTACTTGGTGCAAGTATCCACAATTTTCGGTTGAGATTTTTTATAAACAAAAAAGTATCTTGGAGTTTTCTAGAGGAAATAATGAAACAAGTAAAATTGATCTCAGTATTATTATCAACGCTGATATTTTTGATAATCTCTTCTGCCATCGTGATGGCAAAGAGTTCAGAGCTTGAGTTTAGAGGTGCTGTAACGAATATCGCTATTCCTGATGGCGACGGTGATAGCACTGTTAAAGTGAAATTGATTACCAGCCACTCCCCTGATTTTGAAGTGCCTATCATCGTGTTAGGTGCCACAGAGATTGAGTCGAATGGTTACCATATACCCTTGTCTGAATTAGAAGTGGGTGATGTCGTAAAAATTAACGGTTTCTTTGGTGAAGATGGCATTGTTGCAGAATCAATTTACGTGCTAGATGGTGGATTAGGTAAGTTTCGCTTACGCGGTTTAATTAAGGGGATTGAGCCTGTCGAAGATGGCATTTTTATGCAGGTGTTAGGTATTGATATTCTAGTCGATGAATCCACCTCAATTCGGAGTCGAGGGCTGGGCATGGTTAATAATCTGCCTATATCTGCGCTCCAAGTCGGTGAAAGTGTCGATGTGAAAGGTAGATATCTTGGTGACACATTTTTTGCGGATCGTGTTGAAGTTGGTAAGCGTCCAGATGAGCATGTGCGCGTAAAAGGAAAAATTATTGATCTTACCAATGACATCATTGAAATTGTAACGATTCATGAAGCTCATTTGATCGTGGTCAGAACAGGAACTACCAAAATCTATGGAAGCCTAGCAGCAGGTGAATTTGTTGAAGTTGAAGGTTATCTTAACCAGAAGCTAGACGTTATCGCTGAAAAAATTATTGTAGATGATGATCGGAATGGGTATTTTCGTGATTACCATCATTATGAATCAAAGCAAAGTGATGATGATCGTTTTGGAGTTATCAACCGCAATTACGGGAAACATCATGGGAAAAAGAACGGTCGTGACAAAGATGAGGACCATGATGATTAATGTTGTGTAATACTGAGATCTAATTGCGATCAGCGTTAATCTTTAATGAGTTTATGGCGTGATCGTAATATTGACGGTATTGTGAAAGGTGCCATTGGCAATACCGTCTTGATTGTCATCGACAGCAAATGTTATAGAGTAATTACCCGGTTGTAGGGCTTTGAGCGAGCTTTTCATGATGATGAATTGATTGATCGCATTGAATTCTCCAACATGCGCCCGTATCGGTTGTGAGGAAGGAATAAATTCAAATCGATCATTTAACCAGAAAGTTTCGGTTGGAGTGATCGCACGTATCCAATACTCTGCAGGGTTTTCTAGAAGTACACCCGGATCTAAAGATACTGTCAGTAAAAGTGTATCGTTTCTGGAAAGCTGTAAGGTTCCCGTTTGATTATTTGCTGCAATCGTAGGAATCGGATATGAGAGTTTCGGTGGATTGGGTGAAGTTAAGTCATTGAAGTACCATTGCACATTCGCATTGAAATAGATTCTACCCCGGGTAATCGCAAAATGTTTTGAATTCAGTTGCTCAGCTCGGGTTTCGCAAACTGCAAACGATGAACGACTGTTATTGAAGCTGATGACGATATCTGCATTATCCGTAAACCCAATGAACGTTAGAGCTAACGTATAGTCATCAGGTGTGCCAGCAAATCTATCTAGCCCACTCATGGCGAGTTTTAATGTTGCAACATCATCTGCTGTGAGGGTTCGTTGTGCTTCTCCAGCGATGATACCCTGCTGCATAACAGCTTCAGTATTTTGGTAACCAAGCAGATTCGCTACAGTTCGATCACCATTGGCAGCGAAGGTATGCCCTACCGGTAGATCACTTAAATTCCGACTATAAGTGGTAATATCAATTTTTCCTGCGATAGTAAAAGGGTTATTATTTTTTCTTCTAAACCAATGCAAGTTTGTATCATCACCTCGTAAATCATCATTTGAGCCAGCGATACCATCGTTTCCACTATTCAGATCGTATCGGTTATTTGAGCCCCGAGTGGTTTGGGTATAGTTACGATTTTCTCCCGAAAGCCCTGATTCAGAAGATAAATTGGGATGTGCAAGACCTAAGCAATGCCCGAGCTCATGTAATACCACGGATTCAAAATCGAAATGATTGAACGGAATTCTTTCATCGCTAACGATATTGCCAAGCGTGGGAATTAATTGATTCCAAGTATTAATTGCATTTTGAATCGGTAGTGCTATTTCAGTGCCATGAAGTGAAGAAGGTGAGATGCCAACTGTAACGATTAGATGTGTTCCTTGACCCTGATAACCTTGAGGGTGGGTGATAACGTCGGCTGTTTCATTATCTTCTGCAAATAAGAAAGTACCGGCTAGAGTGTTCAGCATTAGCCCATAGGTAAATATCAGTAAAATGATCGTGTTGATGCCCTTCATTACGTACTTCGATGACTATTGGTAAAAAGGATTAATTAAGCGGCTTTAGCTCAGAAGATTCTAGAATATTCTGAAATAATTCTCTAACTTCCACCAATTCGTGTAGTTCTTCTAATTCTGGAAAGTTTTCTGCTGTCCATTGTAGTGCATACCAAGTGATTCGCTTTGTCGTATTCCAATTTTTTTGATCAATATTGGCAGTCGGCATATATTGGTTTGGATAAATTTCTATGATGATCGTAGGCGCATCTGAAACACGTTGTAGCAATAACGTATTTTTTTCCTGTTGATTTTTAGCAGTTTTCAGACGATGCTGAATCTCAGTTTCATTGAAATTAAGTAGGCTTGGCGAGGTTAATTGATTCCACAATTGATTCAACGCAACTGGATCAAGGTGTCCAGAGAATATCCCTGATTTTTTATAATAACTAGGACGATATACTTTTACGTAACCATCTGCAAAGATTGTCACGGTGATATTCTCGTTAAAATTTCGAGTGCTACTTTGTTTTTCCTCGAAATGGGCAATGATAGTCTCTGATTTCAGTAAATTTGCTGCATATGAAATAGGCAGCCCGATAATTAGCAGAACTAACCCGAGCAATATTTGAAATGTACTGGAGATTTTTAACACTAGGGGAAAGCTTCGAAATAATCGAGTCATTTAAATATTCTCTTGCAAAATAATAGTCGGTGCACCTAGAGATTTAGAGTGGTTTTTTGCTTAATTTCTACCTCGATAAAAATAAAATTAGGGGTTAATTTAATTTCCCGATTGAATTAAGCCACTGACCATAATGTCGTTAATACTGACATTCTAAACTTAGTTTAATTCAAGGGAGCCAATTGTGATATTGCTTGCAAGTTCATATGAAGAAATGCTAGATGAATGGAGAAGAAACTTAACTGATGTTTCGTCCGTTCTTTGCATCAATGATCATGAATTGCTGAACTATGAATTAGCGAGAAGAAAACCACCAGTACTTCTAATAGACCATGACTTCTTAGGGAATGATGGTTCAAAGAAAATAGAGGGTTTACTTGCCTTAAGCCCTAAAACTCAAATCATTATATCAAGCCCAGGTATTTCAGATGAAATGGAATGGAAATTATTTAAGTCGGGAATCAGGGGATGTTATCGTGATTCGATTGAACCTGGAGAAATAAAGCGAGTTGTTAAAGCTGTTTGGCAAGGAGAATTGTGGATTCGGCGCAAGCTGGTTCATCATATGTTGGATGAGCTGGTGGTTACCACAAAAGAGAAAAAACATATTGAGCGTGCTGTTAATAATCTGCTTGAAAATTTAACGAAGCGAGAATATGAAATTGCTATCTTGGTCGGTCGTGGTGAAAGCAATAAACAGATTGCGAGAAGATTAGATATAACCGAGCGTACTGTTAAAGCCCATCTAACAGAAATTTTTCGTAAATTAGCAATTACCGATCGAATAAAACTAGCGCTACTTGTTAAAGATACTGCAGTCTCTTCAAATCAGACTGTGCTTCATCATTCTAATAATTTTCCTATAGCTTCTGCCTAATTAACTACGATTTAGCCAGATAAACGGTTAGATATGGATAAGATGAGTTGGATCTTATCAAGGCACAAGCGTAATATTTTTACCTAAAAGCCGATCCGATAACTTAGCAATGCGCAGATTATTGCGAAAATCATTCATGGTCATGCCGATTCCCCAGAGGTTCAGAAATTTTCCACTTGTTGAATCAAAGATATGATCACGTAACATACTTTCTTGGATAAAGCCTAAGGCTAAAGCGTTTTGTTGAGATACGGTATTATCTTCATAAACGATAGACGTAATTTTGTTCAAATTGACTTTATTAAAAGCAAAATCGAGAACTAATAAAGTCGCTTCCAGCCCTAACCCTTTTGCGTGATCATTTGTATCTGGCAAGCCAATAAGAAACTCGGCACGGCGGTGAGTAAATTCAATACCAACCAGATTTGCAATACCGATAGGTTGGTTCGCTCCTTTCTTCATAATGACCCAATCAATGGATTTAAGTTGGCAAGGATGCATTTTATTCGCTTCGTCTAATTTTAAGGCAAGCTCCTCTGCGCGTTGATGGCGGGGAATATAGTGATTGTATTGCCCCATAAACTGGGTATTTTGATAACATTGGCGAAGATAGCTTGCATCTTCTTTACAATACCGACGTAAATAAAGTTTGTTTCCCTCAAATGGAGCGAACCAAATTGTGGCAACTTCCTGGTGATTTAAGATTGCTTGAGTAAAGTTAGGACGGAGTGCAATTGCTTTGAGAAAATAGTTTCTTGCTTCCTCGATGCGACCCAGTGTTTTGAGTGCCTGGCCGAGATTATTGTAAGCTTCTGGATAATTTTCATTTAGCCTGAGCGCATTGGAATAGCTTTTAACTGCTTCCTCCATTTTGTTTATTTTTTGAAGCGCATTACCTAAATTATTTAATGCCTGCGGAAAATTAGGGCGATATTGCAAAGCGTTTCGAAAGCAGCCAATGGCAGCTTCTATACGATTTTGTGCAAGATAAACATTACCCAGAATATTATGAACATCTGCTTGATTCGAGTTAAGTGCTAGCGATTTCTCGCAGTTAATTAACGCATCGTCAATATTGCCTTGTTCCCATAATGCGTTTGCGTAATTGCCAAGAAAATCAGCGCGTTGAGGAGCAACGGTTATTGCCTTGATAAAATAATTGTTTGCCAATTCGTATTGCTTTGTTTGCGCGTAAATAATGGCAAGTAAATGGAGCGTATCAGGTTGGTTAGGCACTAATGCACAAACTTTCAGGCAGCAGGTTTCCGCATCCTGGAAATTGCCTTGCTGATGATAATGCACCGCTTTCTGTAACAAATTAGAAATTTGAGACTGAGGCGTAGTCATTGTGACAGGGTATTATTAATTTCGCTGACTTACCCTAGTGTTTAGGTAAGTTAGCGAAATTACGCGTGTTACTTTTTAGCCCAGTGGGAGGATAGGTAGATTGAATTCGTTAATACCCACTGTCGAGGTTTGGAACGCATCACCGGTAGTAAAATCAAGCGTATCAGCATCTTGGATACCTTTATAAGTATTACCCGCGAGATCTTTAATAACGTCTTCGGCAATCTGAATGTTGTAGGTAGTATTTGGCATTAAGTCTGTCGATGGATCGATTGTTACCTTGCTGCCACTAATCGTAACTTGGCTGGTATCGTTAATTGCAAAGGTATGTGTGTCTGAGGCATCCGATTCATTTGTGATGATGATGTTACCAATTCCAGCTGTTATTTGCTCATCAAAGTTCAATGTGATGTTTCCATCAGTAGGGAAAAGAATTGTATCATCTGCTGGCGTACTGAAGGATAGGCGTGGGTTTGATGGAATCGTCGTGAAGTTAAGCGTTGTGTTATCCGAGATGCCAATATAAGCATGACCCGCAAGATCAGTGATTGCAGTATTATCGATTTGAATACTATATAAAGTATCCGGAATTAAATCGTTTGTAGGGTCAATAATGACAAAATTTAATGAGTTATCAAATATAACTTGAGTTGTGTCATTGACCGAAATGACTCGACTATCAGTTGGATCTGTTTCATTTGTAATCGTGATGTTTCCAGTGCCTGCTTTTACGAATTCATCAAAACTAATCGCAAGAACATTATCAACTTTGAAATCTGTGGAGTCATCGGTGGGGCTGCTACCGATAAAGAATGGGTTAAGTGTCGTAGTGAAATTCAGTGTTGTGTCATCGCTAATGCCCAGGAATGGATTGCCTGATAAATCGGTAATTACACCACTGTCGATTAGAACATGGTAGGTGGTATTGGCTACTAGATCATCTGTTGGATTGATACTAATACCATTGTATTCAAAACTGATCTGAGTGGTGTCCGCAATTGAAATGATCCGCGTATCAACTCCATTGCTGATGATGATATTGCCACTACCAGCTTTTACACCTTCGTTGAAGAAAAGATCAATGTTACTTTCTACCTGGAAATGGCTGGAATCATCTGGTGGATTGCTCCAAATCAGCATAGGATTTGCTGGAATGGTTGTGAAATTGAGCGATGTGTTGTCGGAGATACCAGCATAAGCATTTTCCGCTAGATCGATAATTGCATTGGGGTCTATTTGGACGCTATATACAGCGTTGGGCACTAAGTTATCGGTAGGGTTAATCATGACAGAACCAAATTCATCAAATAAAACTTGAGTTGTGTCATTGATTGAGATGACTCGACTATCAGCTGGATCTGCTTCATTCGTAATTGTGATGTTGCCGCTCCCTGCTTTTACTCCTTCATCAAAATAAAGAACGATATCGTTATCGCTCGGAAATTGGTCAACACTATCATCCGAAGGATAGCTACCAATCAGTAAAGGATTAGAAGGGGTGGTTGTAAAGTTGAGAGTCCGGCTGTCATTAATACCAAGGTATGGGTTGCCCGCTAAATCGGTTATCACGCCACTTGCGATTTGAACATTGTAGTCAGTGTTAGGAATTAAATCAGCGGTTGGGTTGATGGTGATCGTTGAGCCATCTTTACTAAAAGAAACTTGATTGGTGTCATTGATGGGAATGATTCGTGTATCGACGCCAGTACTAATGATGATGGCACCGCGACCGGCCATTACTGCTGCA
>SSFW01000032.1 GCA_008015595.1 Nitrosomonas sp.
AGTAGTGCTACCTAGGTAGCACTACTGAATCTTAGAATCACTTTTTTCTGCTTGCTTGAGATTGCCGTACGTTGCAAAGATTGCCAACGCTAAAAACGCCAGTAGCATTAAATCTAAACCGTTCATGACTCCCCCTTTAGGCTAGTACACACCAAAACAATCACTCCAACAATAAATATCTTGGCAGCTACCTCGATTGCATTTTGCAATCCACCACCGATAACCCCAGTGTAGATCAGAGCACTATTACCAATCAATAATGCTGCTGCTGTTCTAACGCCGCCAAGGAGTATCGGAAAATCTATCTTTAGCTTCATATTTGATTTAACTCTCGATCTGTCTTGCCATTGATGAGATCAACCGTATTAGGGTCTCTGTCTGATGAAACAGATTTGCGACGATATTCTTTAATGAATATTACGCGATTACCTTTAAAAAATAAGGCGGGGTTTGTCCAATAGCTCGATGAAGTTTTAGGCCACAAAAACCGCTTGTCCAGGAGCTCTCTTAGACCTCTATTCCATGTCGTTTCGCTAATACCAATACTTTGCCCATTAATACCGCTGCCAAACCAATACAGCTCCACAGAGTCTGCATAACCACCAGTCATAGGGGTTTTCTCATACTCACGCAGGACAGCCTGAAAAACCTTCTGCGCCGTCTTTGTAAGCTCATAGGATGCAGCTATCCCCGCGGCAAACACCTTTACAAAATTCTCATCATCCTTCTCCTCGATGGTGTGGATAGCAGACTTAGCTATCAACTCACCAGTAGCTGGATCAAGCAAATTTTGAGCCCTTCCAGTCTTAACAAGCCGCCTAGTGGTTTGGATGGTCTGAGGCTCAATCAATGGATTGGTTAGCGGACTCATCATGTCCGATTTAATACTCTTTAAAGATTTTTTAACCGTCATTTTTATACTAATTCCTGAATGTTTAAGTGGCAGCCGCTGACCGTTCTACATTCAGATTATACATATTTTTTGAAGGTTTAAGCCGCAGTTCTGAATGTTCACCCTTCAGAACTGAAGGTGACCCCCTTACCCCTACTGGACTTCCCGTCCGCCCTTTCTCACTCTATACGTAGTATGTCTAAAACTGCCTAATTTTTAAGCACTGACGCGCTCCGCTTGTCTGCTCGTTTTTTTCTCAAAACCACAGAAAAAAATCGACCCTCTCTCTCAGGGCTCCGCCCTTAAACCTTACAACCTTTGAGATTGTTCTTTTTCCTTCAAAGTCAAAACCACTCAGTGACCATACAAGCTCGTTTTTGACTTTGGGGGTGTTGGGGGGAACCCCCCCAACAGATGCTTTTGAGGGCACCGTGCCGGTGCCTGTTGAGAGGTGCGTGCTTGTCCTAGCTATCCCTAGTACCCTACTGGGATCATGAACCTCTCTCCCGCTCTGTCGTTACCGTAGGTTTGGTTTGTATAGACCTTGATGCAGAGCTTGCCAGCGCAGTTGCTTGTGGTGATTAGCCCTCCTTGAGCTTTTAGCACTGCAATATTGGCACTTAATGCAGCCGCTTCGTTGTGTAGGTCTGTAATTTGGCTGTTTTGCCATGCTAGTGCTCCGTAAGCAACAAGGCACACGCTCGCCAGTCCGACTGCTGCTAGAGCCGTCCACTTCCATGCAAACCATTGGCTGGCGCGCCTTAGCGAAGCCTCGGCCACACTGGCGCTTTGTGCTGCACCTGCTATTTGACCGATAAGGGGCCTTACAGCCTCGTTAAGGGCTTTTGTGGCCGTCTCTGAGGCACCAACAAGGGATTGCCTCATTGCAGCGCCTATGGCTTTGTGTGCGGTGTTTTTTACCTCTTCGGCGACACTAGCTACGTTAAGTAATGTTTGCGCTATGGCAAGGCGCTCAGCCCTGAGCTCTTCGATTGCGGCATGTAGTGCCTTTTGCTCCCCTTCTGCTGCGGCCATCAGGCTAAATATCTGCTGCTCTGTATTCATTATGGATTCCTTTTATAGATTATTTTTTAGGTTGTTAACGCGATGGGCCGCTACGTTCGATCTTTCGCTCTAGTATTGGCGCAGTTTCTTGTTGTCGCTCTTTTCTTAAGTTTTGTTGTTGCCAAAGTTGCTGCTGAGTTTTGAACTGCTCGAAGGTTTCTCGCGCTTGCTGTTTGCCAGCTTCAATATGCTTGTGCTCCTCGTACTTGGCTTTGGCTTGCGCTATTCCCACGGTAATCGCTTGCTGCAATTTTTGGTCGGCCAGCCTGTCACGCTCAGCTATAGCTGCTGACAAGTTGCCCGATAAATCAAGGATCATGCGCTCAGATTGGCGACTTTGTTGCTCTAGTTCGCCAAGCTCTTTAGCGTGGGTTAATCGTTGCGCAGTCTCGTGCTCCCAAAAAATACGTTTGTTGCTTTCCTGTCCTGTTCGGCGTTCATAGCTGCTCGCTGATGGCCCAAGATGGTGTGTGGGTTCTCGGTCAATGCCCTGGGCTTGAAGAGTGCGATGATCGACATAAGCAGCGATGCCGTTTTCACGTAGTCGCTCATTTGTTAAATCAGCCCATTTCGCTCTGATTGATTTGAGGTCATCAGCGCGTTTGCGCCCTGCTTTTTCTGTATCAAGTTTTTCGCCCATACCATCGGCTTGCAACTTGCGAGTGGTGCGTAATAAGTGAGCGTGATAGTTGCGGTAATCGCCTTCTTTGCCTGGGGCATGGATAGCAACATCGACCGCACATCCTTCGCGGTTTGCCATATCTTTCGCAAAATCTAAAACTAGTCTTTTGCGTTCTAGCGGCGTTAGCTCGGACGGTAGAGCCACTTCAACCTCGCGCGCTACGCAAGCGTCCTTCCGTTTTTCTGCTAATTCGGCGGCATTCCAAAGTTTGGATCTGTTGGTCGCCCACTTTGACGCACCATCAGGCAAAACAATATCCACGGATTGAATGCCACTTTTGCGGGTGTAGTCGTGTGTCTGCCCAGTTCGCTCATCAATAATTGAGCACCCAGCGCGATAGGCGGCAGCCGCTGTTGCACTGCGGCCAGATGCGCGACTAACTGCTTTAACGCTCAGATGATAGATCGCCATCGTTTTGGTTGTTGATTTTGTTCTGCAAGAACCGCACGAGTCACGCAGTGACTCCTAAGTGCGCCATTGTCTTCGACTGCTGGCTTTCGTGCTAATTAATTTGATGGGTTGGTAGCTACCATCGCAAGGGTGATGATTCGGGGTAACATGCAAAGCAAATTACCAATGGATAGGGAAGGTATGGCGACCATAGAAGAGCGCATAGCGCACCTAGAAGCAAAACTCAAACAAGAGAAGGCAAAAAAGCAACAGGTAGACGCTAGAAAACGATTGGCAGAATCAAAAGCCAAACGCACTATTGATACACGCAGAAAGATTTTGGTGGGCGCTGCCATCCTTGCAAGAGTTGAGCACGGCGAATGGCCTCGTGACAAACTCATTGAGATGCTTAATGCTGCTTTGACTCGCGCAGATGATCGTGCTTTATTTGGTTTGAATGAGATAGTGGCAGATCAATAAATGGGTGAATTAAACACAAAGCAGCCAAATAAAGGATTGTCGAAGATAAGAGAGATTTGGGCCATTTATAAGAAATATGAGATATCTATTTTTCCAGTAGCCTTCGCGACCTCTTTTTTTTTGTGGCAAATTTTTATGACTGCCATCGTAAATCCAGCACCTAAATATGAAAACTTGAAAGTACTGCACGGAGAGATTACACGAGCTCGCAGTGCACCCCCAGAGTTCATCGTGCAGCTGCCAGATGGCAAAAAATTAGAGATGGAGTGGCCTGTGGCTTATCTTCTTATAGACAAATCTACTAGCCATGGCCCATATTATGGGGACAATAAAAAACTACTGGGCTGCCAAGCAGAAATTAAATACGACTCTATGCGGTTTACGTTTACTGAGCATCTGCGGATTTGGGAGTTGAACTGTATGAATAAGAAAATACAGGTTAGCAACAAAGAATTAGTTAAGGGTTTCGCGATATCTAGCGATGGTCTGAAATTTGCCGCTACGTGCGTCCTCGCTTTCATTTATATTTGCAGCTTCATTCGATTCTTATACGACAGGAAAAATCATTCATGAGCGGTATTGCAGAAGGCATGGCGGTAATGACTAATACGGTTCTAGCCAAGCTTGGAATAGGCGTTGGCGCGGCAAACACGGGTGCTGGAGCAACGAACTCAGATGGCAGCTTTAATACTTTTGGCACTGTTATAGGAGCGTCGCAGCTCGCTCAAGGCCTTATTGAGCTTTCAAGAATTGGGTCAGCGGCTTCCAAGTGGGATCCGCTGATCAAAAAATCTGGCACTGCATTAGGTACATTGGCTGGAGGTTTATCAATCACTCAAATGTATGACGATTGGAGTAAGGGTAAGCCAAGACCCTGTAAATAAATTTGTGTAAGTTCCTGCGGCCAATTAACCTTCATAGAAGGATAGCCACATGGAACACAACACAATGGATCGTAGTAAATTACAAGCCTTAGCCAACGAACTAGCCAAGGACCTCAAGACTCCAGAAGATTTAAATATCCTTTCACAGGAGTTGGTTAAGCTCACGGTAGAAGCAGCTTTAAATGCGGAGCTGACCCACCATCTGGGTTACGAGAAGCATCGCAATCGGCCTAGCAGCAATGCGCGCAATGGCACCACCAGCAAACGCCTTAAAGGCTCCCATGGCGAGGTGGTTATTGACACCCCCAGAGATCGAGATGGCAGCTTTGAGCCGCAACTGCTTGCTAAGCACCAAACCCGCTTAACCAGCATGGATAGCCAGATTTTGACGCTCTACGCCAAAGGCTTATCCACCAGAGAGATCGTGGGTGCTTTTAAGGAGATGTACGATGCCGATGTCTCAGCTACACTGATCTCTCAGGTGACTGATAGAGTCATTGAGCAAATTACTGACTGGCAGGCTAGACCGCTCAATGCCATCTATCCCATTGTGTATTTGGACTGCATTGTGGTCAAAATCCGCGAGAACATGCAGGTTATCAACAAATCCATTTACCTAGCTCTTGGGGTTGATATGGACGGACATAAGGAGCTATTAGGTCTATGGATCTCCGAGAGCGAGGGGGCCAAGTTCTGGCTATCCGTACTGACAGAGCTCAAGAGTCGTGGTGTGCAAGATATTCTGATTGCCTGCATTGATGGACTCAAAGGATTTCCACAGGCCATTGCCAGTGAGTTCCCGCAAACGCGCATTCAACTGTGCATTGTGCACATGGTGCGCAACAGCCTGAAGTACGTTTCTTGGAAGGATTACAAGGCGGTCACCGCTGATCTCAAACGTATTTATCAGGCCAGCACCGAAGCGCTGGCTCAAAAAGCTCTAGAAGAGTTTGGCACCACCTGGAACAGACAATATCCGCAGATCGCTAAATCCTGGACTAGTCACTGGGAGAACCTACGAACCTTATTTGACTATCCCCCAGAGATCCGCAAGGCAATTTACACCACCAATGCAATTGAATCGCTCAATAGCGTCATTCGGTCAGCTACCAAGCGTAGAAAGTTATTTCCTAGCGATACAGCAGCCACTAAAGTCATCTACCTGGCTATCTTGCAAGCATCAAAGAAGTGGACCATGCCGATTCGAAACTGGAGGGCAGCACTCAATCGTTTTGATATAGAATTTGGAGAACGCATCGCTGTTCACCAATAACCCCGCGGTGAACTTACACAGAAATATTTACAGGGTCAGGTGGAATGCTTATCACCATTCATCGTGGCTGAATTCGTAAAGCCACCAAATACTTTATCTTTCCATTGCTGTGAAAACCATTGCTTAGAACTTGCATCAGCAAACTTTTTAAATTGCCAGCTTACAGTTCCCATATAAGTTGGTGAACCAAAAACAATGGCATCAGCTTCATTTAAAGTTACCCACTGTGCATCCGTCAAATTACCTTCAGCATCAATTGCCACCAATGTAGCATTCGCACCTTTTGCAACTGCCTCCGCCTGTTTTACTGTGTGACCATAGCCACTATGAAATACCACTGCAATTTTTGTCATCAGAATCTCCTTTTCACATTTAACTTGTCAATCATTTTTTCTTTAAAACGCTGTTACTTCA
>SSFW01000150.1 GCA_008015595.1 Nitrosomonas sp.
ATCAGACATCCGCCCAGAAACTCCTCCAAACAGGCAATAGCAAACGCATTCCACCATTCCTGCGAATAGGGATTTGCGGTAGCGACGGCGTCACCTTGCAAAACACGTAGCATCAATATTGCCGCGAGCACCACTAACACGCCATATTGCATCGCAGTCAGCAACATCGTCGTTCTCGATGATTCTTTCGCGCCCAGCGCCGTCAAGTAAGTGGTGCTGAGAATAAACAAAATGGCGATAACCAGATTTAACCAAGTGGGGCTATCTTTTAAACCCATCAAAGCGATGAGGGCGTTGACCGTGATTTGAGTTGCAGCAACCCCTGCGAGAATACTCGCCAATAACAACGCCCATCCGCCGAGCCAGCCAAATCGTGGGCCGATCGCTTTAGTGCCCCAGGTAAAAATCGTTCCAGCATCCGGTGCTGCGGTCGTGAGATGTTTATAAGATAACGCCACGAAGTACATCGGAATCACCGACAAAATGAACACGATCGGCAACTGATAACCACTTTCTGCAGCACCATGCCCCAATGCACCGGTCAGCGAATAAGCTGGTGCAGTAGCAGCCAACCCAATCGTTATGGCGCCCCATTTCGAAACTGCCCCTTTTTTCAGTCCTTTGGGCTTTAAATCATGCATTGATGTTTCTTCGTGCATTTATTCTTTCTCAGTGACTTGCAGCGTAAAATAAAAAAGTTTGATAGTTGCGACGGGAAAGTAGCAAACAATTTGCATCTAGTCAAAAATGCGGTCGGTTGATTGATAGCGGTTGTCGAACAGTGGTAGTAGTTCTTAGTGACGTATTGCACTAAAACGGATTTATCTTCGTATTTAAGCATCGTGATTTACTAATACTTTGCTAAAATAGCCGATCAAACAACACTAACCCATGATCGAAATTGAACTCGGAATAAACTCTTATGGAATCAACGTTTCTTCAGGATAATATGTTTTTTATTATCGCTGCTGTTATCAGCGGCGGTATGTTACTTTTTCCTATGATTTCTCGTAGTGCTGCTAAAGAAATCAATGTGCAGCAAGCTGTAAAACTCATCAATTATGAAAATGCCTTGGTATTAGATGTTCGCGACGATGGAGAATTTGCGGAAGGGCATCTTCCCAATGCAAAACATATCCCGGTTGAGCGAATTAATGATCGCTTGCAAGAGCTTGAAAAATACAAAAATAACCCAATCGTGATCGTTTTTCGTCCTGGACTTCGCGCAGGTCATGCCGCTTCAGTATTAAGAAAAAATGGCTTCGACAAGGTTTACAATCTAAACGGCGGAATTGATTTCTGGAAACGGGACAATATGCCGATCGTCAAAAAGTAACGAGTAGCGGCAATAATCATAAAATGGCTAAGGTAGTAATGTACGTAACGGGGTCTTGCCCCTACTGTGTCATGGCTGAGAAATTATTACGTTCCAAGGGTGTCGAGGTTATCGATAAAATTCGAGTTGACTTACAACCTGATCAGCGTATTGAAATGATGAATAAAACTGGTCGCAGAACAGTACCTCAAATCTATATTGGAGATACCCATGTAGGGGGTTATGACGACTTGGTTAAGCTTGATCAACAAGGGGGTGTTGTCAAATTACTATCCGCTTAGTTATTTAGACTCCTCACGCCGCACTAAATTTATTAGTAAACATTGTCCTCAAACATAGGAAATTCAATATGACCGATCAGCAACCGATTTTTGCGATTGAAAAAATTTATGTCAAAGATTTATCTTTAGAAATCCCTAACGCACCGCGTGTCTTTCTGGATCGGGAAGCACCAGAAATTAATATACAACTCAATAATCAAGATACCCATTTTGACGGAGATTTTTATGAAGTTCAGTTAACGATCACGGTTACAGCACGCCTCAAAGAAAACACCATGTTTTTAGTTGAAATTCATCAGGCCGGTATTTTTCGCATAAAAAATATTCCTGAAAAGGATATGGGTTCAGTTCTAGGCGTTGTCTGTCCCAATATACTTTTCCCTTATTTAAGAGAAAGTGTCTCTGATACAGTAACGCGAGCAGGTTTCCCGCCGGTTATCCTTAATCCGGTCAATTTTGAAGCGATCTATCTTCAGAAGCAGCAAGCAAATGCGGCAGCAACAGTAGCACAGCAATCCCCTGGAACAGAACAAATACACTAAAAGGAACGATCCGGGTGTGTAATAACCATCGTAATCTAACATTGATTTTACGTTTTTTTTGGATAGTACTTTTCAGCTTACATGCATCCATAAGCATTGCTGCAGATGAGAACGAATTTTTGTCTATCTCGAGCAATTCAGCGATCATGTATGATGCACCTTCTTTGAAGGCTGAAAAATTATTTATCGTTAATGCCTATTTTCCTGTACAAGTTTTGGTCAAAGTCGAAGGATGGACAAAAGTCAAAGATAGTAGTGACACTATCGCTTGGATTGAAAATAAGTTTCTCACTGAGCGACGCTATGTCATCGTAACCGCCCCTCTCGCCAATATTCACCAGTCTGCTGATATTCACTCACCCATTTTGTTTCAAGTTCAGAAAGATGTCGTGATCGAGTTACTGGATTCCAGCACTACAGACTGGGTGCAGATACGCCTCCAGAATGGCCAGATGGGTTATATTCGATCAAATCAAATCTGGGGCTCATGAAACTTGCGATTCTGGGTGCTGGCGCCTGGGGTACCGCATTAGCCATCAACTTTTCTGCTAGCCACCCAGTTACGCTATGGACACGAAACACAGATCAGAAAGCCGAGATCGAACGTCAGCGGGTCAATCAACGTTACCTCCCAGGAGTAGCGCTACCTGACACCCTAAAATTAACATGTGAACTTAATGCCGCTATCGAAGCGGTTGATTTAGCCTTAGTTACTATTCCGATTGCTGGATTACGCCAATTACTCGAACAGCTTTATAAGCTCAACAAGTCACTGCCAATCATTCTGTGCTGCAAAGGTTTTGAATCGCCATCCACGCGATTACCCCATGAAATTGTGCAGGAAGTTTATGCCGGTGAAGGTTCATATGCGATTTTGTCAGGGCCAAGTTTTGCTAAGGAAGTTGCTCAACAGCGCCCCACTGCACTTACATTAGCCTCTAAAGATCATACTTTTTTAAAAATAATTAGCAGTCAAATTCGTACGCCTTATTTACGGATTTACGCTAGCACCGATATCATCGGCGTAGAAACAGGAGGAGCGACTAAAAATGTAATCGCTATCGCTGCTGGCATATCGGACGGATTGGAATTAGGAAGCAATGCCCGTGCTGCGCTAATTACCCGCGGACTCGCCGAAATAACCCGGTTAGGTGTTTCTTTAGGTGGACACAAGGAAACATTCATGGGGCTCGCTGGATTAGGTGATTTAATCCTAACCTGCACAGGTAACTTATCACGCAATCGCCAGGTTGGGTTAAGGTTAGCGGCAGGGATGCAATTAGCGGATATTCTCCAAGATATTGGGCATGTTGCTGAAGGCGTTCACACTGTTCAAGCCGTGCTCACAAAAGGAAAATTACATAAAATTGAGATGCCAATCACACAAGCGGTATCCAGTGTCTTATATGAAGGTGTGTCAGCGAAGGAAGCGGTACGAAAAATTCTCGAGCGGGAACCCAAAATGGAAGTTGAATAATGTTTCAGGCACCTCTGCAACAATCGTTTAGTAAAAATTTTGTAGCTATAGCCCCCTAAAAATAGCCATGGCTAGTAGCAAATTAAAATAAAATATCGCAAAATACGGCGATAACGCAGAACAAAGTTAGCTAAACTTGCTAGTAGAAAGGATTTGAAAGTTTAAATCGTTGTTATAAGGCTGTTTTATGCCCTTTTTCTAGCATAAAAATGGTTACAAGCGTGATAAGGTAGGATCGGACGCAGTTAACTTAACGCTTGCTTCGCGTCATTACTAGAATTTACGAAGCATTTAGGATACGGAGAATATTTTTTATGTTTTCTTTGAAACATTCAGGGAAAAAAGGATTACTGGTTATTACGTTAGCTTCGCTATTCATGCTATTTACCGAAGCACAAGCAAATCCTCGTTATGCAGCTATCGTCATTGATGCAACGACCGGCACAGTGCTCCATGAAGAAAATGCCGATGAAGCACGCTATATTGCTTCGTTGACTAAAATGATGACGCTCTATCTGCTCTTCGAATCGATTGAGCAAAAGCGAATGAATCTTGATACTGATATGCGCGTATCAGCCTTTGCTGCTTCCATGCCACCTACCAATATACGACTACAAGCTGGCAATACCTTGAGTGTACGCGACGCCATCAAAGCGCTGATTGTTCGCTCTGCTAATGATGTTGCAGTCGTTGTTGCAGAAGCACTCGCTGGTAGCGAAGCTCGATTTAGCCAATTGATGACCAACAAAGCGCGCCAGCTTGGTATGTATGCTACGACATTCCGGAACGCTTCAGGACTCCCTAATAAAGAGCAAGTTACTTCGGCCAGAGATATGAGCATACTATCAACGCGCCTCATGAAAGACTTCCCTCAGCACTATCATTTTTTCTCGACCCAATCATTTCGTCACAGAGGCATTACCTACAATAGTCATAACCGCCTACTGCGTCAGTTTGATGGGGCAGATGGATTAAAAACTGGCTTTATTCGTGCTTCTGGGTTTCATTTAGCGACTTCGGCAAAACGCGATAACCATCGACTTGTTGCTGTCGTTATGGGCGGAGAAACAGCATCCGCTCGGGATCAAAGAGTCGCTGAATTGCTCAATCGAAATTTCGATCGACTAGCTAACCCAGGCGCTACACCAGCGACCAGCAGCGCTAAGGTTCTACCGATAACAGAACATCACCGCATTAAAACCACGATTCCGGCACAAAAATCCGCAGCGCTAAACAATCAAACCAATGAATCAGCAGTAAAACAGCTTAGTAAACCACAACGCGTCACTTATTCTCCAACACCAAGACCCAATAAAATCTGGGGTATTCAATTGGGTTCTTATTCCGCTCACGATCGTGCACATGCCCACGCAAAAGCAGCTACTCGATGGGCACCTGGTGAAGTAGCTGTTACGATGGTCAAGATCAGTAACCGAAAATTATACCGCGCTCAACTGGTCGGTTTACAAGAAAATCAAGCGCGGTCAGCTTGTCAGAACCTTTCTCGGCAAGGCATTGATTGCATGGTTGTCCGTGCGCATGGTTAAGTTCTCAGAAAAAAGATAACGCATAACCAATTTTATTTAAACAAAACGCAACAAACTATCTGGATAACGCCACTTCAGCATACGATATAACCTACAAACTGGATAAAGAATTAATAATGTAATTAGTGCAGCAAGATAGGCTTGTTGCAATCCAGCTTTCTCCAAGAAAATCGTTAGTAGACCAAGCACTATAAAGTGCGCTAAATAGAAGAATAGCGCGGTTTGCCCAAATACAAGAATAGGTCCATTCTGATTGACTGTAATTTTCGGTTTTATCCACATTAAAGCAGCCAATATAATCGCCATCAACCCAAGCTCCAGTGAAATATAGCTTAGGCTTGGCGGATATTTACTGACGTGAAGCCACTGAATCAGTGAAAAATCTTCACGATACAGTAGCATGTTTCCATAACTATTCAGCCAGCGCACGATTAAGAAGCAGATGATCGCTGCAATCCCAGACAAAAATAGCATCCTAGCTGGAGATACCTTTCTTATATCCGGTGATTGCGTTAGCCAATCACCAAAAACCCAACCAAGTATCATGATCGAAAGCCACGGTATCGCAGGATACAACACTGTAAATGTTGGAGTGAACCAAGGTACAAACGTTAATGCAAACCAAAGCGGCACATCACCCTGAGGCTCCCAAAAAAGGTTTGTGAATACTTCGCCACCGATGAATAAAACCAATGCGCAAGCTAGCAATTTCGCACTACTTAAGTAACGGAGATAGCGCATCGCAATAATGCTGACC
>SSFW01000023.1 GCA_008015595.1 Nitrosomonas sp.
CGTCGAAGCCGCCCGAGCCAAAACCAAGAAACTGGATTCCATCGATGATTTCATATATATTGCCTGAATTCCTTAAGTTAGGGCGAGGTTCTTTAGTGATAGCCATGTTGTAATTTCCTGAAAGTTAAACAAGTTTGTTTTATCTCACTATCTCTAATAATATAAATAATAATGAGAGTGATTCTTAATAGTATCAAATAATCGGTAGAATACAAGGATCAGACAGCAAATTTGATTATTTTTATGAATGAAGCGATTAAACAATCTTTGCGGCAGGCCCAGGAAATGATCCGTTCTGGTGATTTGAATGGGGCAAGTGAGATTCTCGAACCCTTAAAACAAACTTATCCAGAGTTAACGGATGTTGCGCAGCTATGGTGTGCAATGATGATGAGAGCAGGGCGTTCTGGTGAAGTGCTGCCTTACGCGGCTAAAATATTTAGTCTTGCAGAGAGTGATTTACAAAAAGCGCGCTGGGCACAAATGATGGGTACTGCTTGTTTCCAGTCATTGGATCTGGAAACAGCTTGTCATCACTATATGACTGCCCTTAATCATTTAATGGCATTAACAAAGTCAGGAAAAGTACCTGCAGATCAGAAATCCAGAACAGTTAAGGAATCAACGGAGAACATTTTTTTATCAGGCCGGGCGGAACAATTATTATGGGAAACTTGTGTAGCGCTTGCTTCAAACGGTATTCGTGCATTTCCATTTGCGGGTACTTTGTTGGGTATTGTTCGCCATGGTCATTTATTAGCGTTTGATAAAGATTTAGATATTGCCGTTTGGATGGAAAACTGGGATGACTGCTGTGCGCTTCTCGAGAAAATGGGGTGGCAAAGAACCCCCATGAGTTTTAATTATCGTAATTATCGGGATTATGTTCATTCTGAAATTGGCATAACACTCGATCTATGCGGCTTACAGTTAAATAAAGCAAATCGAATTATTGGAGGATTCTCACTTCCCGGCTATCCAGATGAATATCAGCGGGTTTCTATTTTCCCAAAATTTGATTTAATACCCAAAGATACACCTTATGGTACTGTGTGGTTCCCGAATCCACCTGAAACGATACTAACTGCATTTTATGGGAATTGGAGAACCCCCAATCCTTATTGGGATACGGTAGTTTCAGCAGTAAATCTAGAAAAATTCACGTTGCTCGTACGCTGCTTCGCTTACTATCGATTGATTCAGCGATGGTTATCGGGTGAATTGGTAAGGGCTTGGAGTTATGCGCACCAGATCGCATTGAAGGACCCAGATGACGTTATCAGTTTGCGCAGTCGCCAGTGGCTAGAACGTGCGTTAACTCGATTAAATCAAGCTATCCCTGAATGGCCAAGTAATAGACTACAGAAAAGAGTTTATACTCGAATGGTCGCTGATTTATTTCATGTTGGGCACGTTAATTTCTTGCGAGAAGCAAAAGCATTGGGCACGCACCTAACCGTTTTTGTGGTGTCAGATCAACGTGTGCAGGAAAATAAAGGTAAGCACCCTGTAATGAGTCAGTCTGAGAGAGCTGCAGTTGTTTCAGCCTGTAAATATGTTGATGCTGTTGTGACCGAAGGGCCACTCTATGCAACGCCTGCATTTATGCAGCAACAGGGCTATGATCTTTATACGTTTGCTTGCTCTTCCGAGAAAGAGCGACAAGAAAAATATAAACTCTGTGCCGAACTTCCAGCGAGTATGATCAAAGAAATTGACTATACGGATGGAATTTCGACAACCGATCTTCTGACGCGCATTACCATCCAAGACCGCAATGTATCATAATACTGGTAAAGCCAGCGTGGGGTTAGCAGGTTACTTTAATTTACCGTGGCACTGTTTATACTTTTTACCTGAACCACAGGGGCAGGGGTCATTGCGACCTACCTTATCCATTTTTCTTACAAAGGGTTTTGTTTTGTTTTCTTGTGATGCTTTTTCAGGCGTCGCTTGTTGTTCCTGAGTGAGCTCATCTTCATAAGTTGCATGCTGATATTGCACGTTAACAGGCGTATGAACTTCAGATGCGGTCTCAACTTGCTGCTCATTCTTGATTTGGACCGTTAACAATATTTTTGTTACTTCAGCTTTGATTGCTTCAAGCATACTTCCAAACAGCTCAAAGGCTTCCCGTTTGTATTCTTGCTTAGGGTTTTTTTGCGCATAGCCACGTAAATGGATACCTTGCCGCAAATGATCCAAGGCAGATAAGTGTTCACGCCAATGATTGTCGAGGCTATGCAACATTAGCGCACGTTCATATTGATGAATGATGTGATGACCTACTAGCTCAGATTTTTGCTGGTAATGTTGCGCTGCGATTTCTAAAATTCTCTCCAAGATATCTTCAGATTGTAAATCGTCTTCTTTTTCTATCCACTCATGAATGGGTAACGTCAAATGATAATCACTTGCTAGTTCTTTTTCTAAGCCTGGAATGTCCCATTGCTCCTCAATGCTCTCGGGTGGAATATGGCGATTGAACAGGCTTGTTAATATACTTTCTCTAACTGCAGTAATGGTTTCACCAATATCCTGCGGCGCCTCTAGGAGCTCATTTCTTTGCTGGTAGATGACTTTACGCTGATCGTTGGCAACATCATCGAATTCGAGTAATTGTTTACGGATATCGAAATTTCTTGCCTCTACTTTTTTCTGCGCATTTTCAATCGCGCGAGTAACCCATGGATGCTCAATCGCTTCGCCTTCAGGCATTTTGAGTCGCGTCATAATATTTGCGACACGATCCGAGGCAAATATTCTTAAGAGGGGATCCTCTAGTGCAAGATAAAATCGACTGGAGCCAGGATCACCTTGCCGTCCAGAACGGCCACGAAGCTGATTATCGATACGGCGTGATTCATGGCGTTCAGTTCCAATAATATGTAACCCACCTAATTTGACGACTTCTTCATGTCTTGCCTGCCATACTTTCCGAATTTCTTCGATTTGCTTTGCCTTTGTCGGTTCATCTAAGCTTTCATCCATTCGGATACGATTGATTTCCGGCTCGGGATTACCACCGAGTACAATATCAGTACCGCGTCCTGCCATATTGGTCGCGATGGTAATCATTTTTGGTTGACCCGCTTGTGCAACAATGTCTGCTTCCCGAGCATGCTGTTTGGCATTTAGGAGCTGATGGGGAAGATTTTCTTTGTTAAGTAATGAAGAAAGCAGCTCATTATTTTCAATCGAGGTTGTACCGACCAACGTCGGCTGGCCGCGTTGATAGCATTCCTTAATGTCTTCAAGTACCGCTTGGTATTTTTCTTTCATGGTGCGGTACACTTTGTCCATGCGATCATCCCGTATCATTGGATTATGTGTAGGGATTACCACGGTTTCTAAGCCATAAATCTGCTGGAATTCAAATGCCTCAGTATCTGCTGTTCCTGTCATTCCTGACAAACGTTGATACATACGAAAATAGTTTTGGAAAGTTATTGAAGCGAGTGTTTGATTTTCTTTCTGAATTGAAACATTTTCTTTGGCTTCAACGGCTTGGTGCAGACCTTCGGACCAACGCCGACCTGGCATGAGACGCCCCGTAAACTCATCGACGATGATGACTTCACCATTCTGAACTACATAATGCTGATCACGGGTAAATAGTGCATGTGCGCGTAATCCCGCATTCAAGTGATGAATCAAATTGATATTGATCGGATCATACAAACTTGTATCATTGGCGAGCAAACCTGCGTCTGATAATAATTTTTCTGCGTGTTCAAAGCCAGCTTCGCTGAGTAGTACTTGCTGTGCTTTTTCATCAACGCTATAGTCACCGGGGCTTTTTTCGTTTTCTTGGCGAGCAAGTTTGGGTATTAGGCGATTGATTCGGATGTAGATATCGGTATCACCTTCAGCTTGACCAGAGATGATCAATGGTGTTCGTGCTTCATCGATTAAAATCGAATCTACTTCATCGACAATCGCAAAATTCAGTACCCGTTGAACACGCTCGGCTGGGTGGCCAACCATATTGTCCCGTAAATAATCAAAACCATATTCATTATTAGTTCCATAAGTGATATCTGCTGCATAAGCTTGCTGCTTTAATTCATGTGGCATTTGTGACATGACTACGCCAACCGATAAACCCAGAAAGCGATAAATTTGTCCCATCCATTCAGCGTCACGTCTGGCAAGATAATCATTTACGGTTACGATATGCACACCTTGTCCTGAAAGCGCATTTAGGTAGGCTGGTAAAGTTGCCATCAGGGTTTTACCTTCACCTGTCCGCATTTCCGCTATCTTAGAATCATGAAGTACCATACCGCCAATTAGCTGGACATCGAAGTGCCGCATTTTTACAACACGTTTACCAGCTTCTCGAACGACAGCGAATGCTTCAGGTAACAACTCATCGAGAGATTGCCCATTCGCAATCTGCTGTTTGAATGCTTGTGTTTTGTTGACCAGATCTTGGTCACTGAGTGCGGCAATCGTCGATTCTAATCCATTGATAGCACGTACTACCTGAGTATATTGCTTAACTAAACGGTCGTTCCGGCTACCAAAAATCTTTTTAAGGAGATTACTGAACATAAAGTAAAAATTTTATTACTGGTTAAGATGAAATAGTAATTATAAGAAATAATAGTCTTGTCTCAATTGCACACCTACTTGGGCTTAGTCCAGAAATCGTATCGCGTGAGATTGTACGAATCAGGTCCCAATGAAGCCGAATAAATAACATCTTAACATACCCGAGCTAACTCACTGCTTTCTAATCGATAGTTTTTAGATGATACGATGCGTGATCCAGTATTTTAGAGTAACCTATTTTCAGAAGGTATTAGAAAATAACATTCTGGATTATTTGGGGTAGTTCTGAATAAAAGCTTCGATATCAGCGCGTGTCAGCAACCCAACTTTACGCGCAGCTGGATTTCCTTTAGGGTCGAATAAATAAGTGCTGGGCAGCATTGAAAGCTCATCGAATTGAGCTGCAATGACTCGGTTACCTAGTATGATGGGGTAGGTGACTGATAATGCTTTTGCAAATTCCATTACCGTTTTTACTTCAGAATATTCCATGGCGACCCCAAACACCATGATATCGCTTCGATTTTCGTAAAGTGTCACTAAATCGGGAATCTCCTCTAAACAAGGTGGACACCAAGTAGCCCAAAAATTTACGAGTACCCACTTACCTTTGTAATCGCTAAGCTTATGGACTTTACCAGTGCTATCCTGAAATCGGAACGCAAATTCTTCCGCATGGATAGCATTAGTAATAAAATAGAGCCCGATAAATAGGTAGTAAAGTAAGCATTTCATTTTTATTAAACCTGTGGATGAGCTCTTTCTAGTTTGCTGTATAGCTTATTGATCGCACTGAGGTAAGCTTTGGCAGAAGCCACGACGATATCCGTATCTGCACCGTGTCCATTGACGATTCTTCCCGATTTTTGCAGCCGAACAGTGACTTCCCCTTGAGCATCCGTTCCACTTGTAATGTTATTAACTGAATATAACTGAAGCTCCGCACCACTTTTCAAAATTTTTTCTATGGCACGAAAAGTTGCATCGACGGGGCCGCTTCCATCAGATTCGGTATGAAGTTCATCGCTACCATTCGCCATGACTAATCGAGCGAAAGGAGGTTCTCCTGTTTCGCTATGCGCCATCAATGATAACAGGCGATATCGCTCTTCTGGAATATGAGCCTCATCCGACATCAAGGCATGGAGATCTTCATCAAAGATTTCATGTTTTTTATCAGCGAGTTCTTTAAACCGCATGAACATAGCATTTAACATTTCTTCTGACTCAAGCTCGATCCCTAGTTCATTTAAACGAGTGCGGAAGGCATTACGCCCCGAGTGTTTACCCAACAGCAGTTTGTTGGCATTCCAACCGACATCTTCAGCTTTCATAATTTCGTAGGTTTCACGATGTTTAAGGACACCATCTTGATGAATGCCGGATTCATGAGCGAATGCATTGGCGCCAACAATGGCCTTGTTCGGTTGTACGGGGAAACCCGTGATACCGGATACTAACTTGCTCGCCTGAACGATATGTGTAGTATCAATACGAGTATCACATGAAAAATAGTCTTGACGTGTCCTGACGGCCATGACAACTTCCTCAAGTGCTGCATTACCAGCGCGCTCACCAAGTCCATTGATAGTGCATTCAACTTGTCTTGCACCATTAGATACTGCTGCTAAAGAGTTTGCTACTGCAAGCCCTAAATCATTGTGGCAATGAACGGAAAAGATGACTTTGTCAGAGTTTGGAATGCGCTCACGCAATGTTCGAATTAACCGACCAAACTGCTCAGGCATGGTATAGCCAACCGTATCGGGAATATTTAATGTTTTAGCACCAGCATTGATGACTGCTTCTAACACCCTACAAAGAAAATCAATTCCTGATCTTCCAGCGTCTTCTGGAGAAAATTCGATGTTATCAGTGTAGGCACTTGCCCATTTTATTGCTTTTACTGCCTGCTCTATGACCTGTTCTGAGGACATGCGCAGTTTATTCTTCATATGAATAGGCGAAGTCGCAATGAAGGTATGGATACGCGCGGCGCTTGCACCACTTAATGCCTCACCAGCGCGCTGAATATCGGATTCAATCGCGCGTGCCAATCCACAGACAGTACTATCTTTTACATTACTTGCGACAGCCTTAACCGCTTCAAAGTCCCCATTGGAGGCAGCAGGAAAACCTGCTTCAATCACATCGACCCCCATTTTTTCTAATTGGCGAGCGATACGAATTTTTTCCTCTTTTGTCATGGATGCACCAGGACTTTGTTCTCCATCGCGCAAAGTCGTGTCGAATATGATTAAACGATCTTGCATTATTTTTCTCCTACAGGACTACGATTAAATAAAAAAACGAGAATCGTTTTTTTTAGGGAAATCAAGAAAGGTATAAAGTATTAGAATTATTTGCGCGCGAAGCGCAGTAGATAGCCCCAAGCTATTCTTGAGACAGAATTAGGAGAGAACAACAGGTTTACGAAATGCTTACTAATTAAGTTTTCCATGGTGCTGAAATATAAAATGTTTTTTATATTCCTGCAACAACAAAAACTGGCTAAGTCACATCCTGTTCTTGAGTTTCACTTTTTTTCTTGTTTTTGCTAAAAAGCCACAATTTCATAAAATAGCCAGATAAAGCATAAACGGAGAATAAGCCAAATAATACGACGGGAGGATGGCTTGGAATTAGAACAAAGAAAAACATGAGTAAAAGTAGAATGGTGAAAAAGGGCATCCTTTTCCTCAGATTAATTTCTTTCCCGCTATAGAAAGGTAGATTACTGACCATTGTTAACCCAGCAAATAAGGTTATAGACCATGCAATCCATTTAATATCAGTCCCTTGTACTTGAAAATCTGATGCGACCCAAATTAATCCGGCAACTAAGGCAGCAGCAGCTGGACTAGGTAACCCTTGAAAGAAGCGTTTGTCGATCACTTCTGCATTGGTATTGAAGCGTGCGAGTCTTAGTGCAGCGCAGGCGCAGTAGATAAAAGCGGCAATCCACCCGAGTTTGTCCATATCACGAAGTGCCCATTCGTATATGACCAGAGCCGGAGCGACTCCGAACGAAACCATATCCGACAGGCTATCATACTCCGCACCAAACTCACTTTGTGTATGTGTTAGTCGTGCAACACGACCATCCAGACCATCAAGTACCATTGCGATAAAAATAGCTACAGAGGAATACTCATAATTGCCATGCATTGCCTGCACAATGGCATAGAATCCCGCGAATAAGGCAGCTGTCGTGAATAAATTTGGTAATAGGTAAATTCCACGTCTTCTTAGTCTTGACCTAATACCAAATCGAGTAAGATTGGGTTCAGACATTGCTCACAGCATCAAGATAAGCACCTAATAAAACATCAATATAAAACATCAATAAATTCTTAAAGTATCAACTAGAAAGGTTACAACTAATCGTTTTAGTTATGATGATTTAAACTCAGCTAATATAGTTGTTGTTGCATATACTTTATCACCAATATTAACGCAAGCTTTTATATCGGTGGGTAAATAAACATCAACTCGAGAGCCAAAACGAATAAATCCAAAACGTTGTCCGGCTGAGAGTTCATCTCCTGGCTTGACATGGCAAACAATACGCTTTGCGACTAACCCTGCAATTTGTACGCAAGTTACATCTATCCCTTGTTTCGTTTTTATCCAGAGGGCGTTGCGTTCATTTTCAAGTGAAGCCTTGGGGAGGCTAGCATTGAGAAAGCTTCCTGGGAAGTACCATTTTTCGCAAATTTTGCCAGTAATCGGGCTTCTATTTGAATGTACGTTAAATACATTCATGAATACGCTAATTTTGATTGCTTCTCGCTTTAAATAAGGATCCTCAGTTTGTTCTACTGCGACGATTCTTCCATCAGCAGGAGATAATACCGCATTTTCCTGAGAAGGAATGGCCCTCGCTGGATCACGAAAGAACTGGATAACAAATAAAGCAAGCAACCAAAATGGAATTGACCATTGCCAATTAGCTAGGACAAGAACAGAAGCTGCAATCAGCAATGCGATAGCAATATGAGGCCATCCTTCGCGGGCGAGAATAGGGTGAGGGTAATTTGGTTTCATAGCAATTTCATCATACTAAAAATAATAAACCCGATATTGTGAAGAATACCGGGTTAGCAAGCGCGAAAAACAAGTGAAAAAGTAAATCTATCAGCAAATTGAACGAGCGATGGTTAGTTCTTTACTTGATCGACTAATTTGTTCTTTTTGATCCATGGCATCATGTCGCGGAGTCTCGTTCCAACGACCTCAATTGGATGTTCAGAAGCGATCCGGCGGCTCGATTTTAACATGGGTGCGCCAGCTCGGTTTTCTAGAATAAATTCGCGAGCGTATTCACCGGTTTGAATCTCACGGAGAATCTTACGCATCTCAGCTCGAGTTTTATCATCGATAATTCGAGGCCCTCTTGAAATATCACCATACTCCGCATTATTGGAAATCGAATAACGCATGTTGGCGATACCACCTTCGTAAATTAAATCTACAATGAGCTTGACCTCATGGAGGCACTCGAAGTAAGCCATTTCGGGAGCATAGCCGGCTTCAACCAATGTTTCAAATCCAGCTTGAATTAATGCGGTAAGACCACCACATAGTACAACTTGCTCTCCAAATAAATCGGTTTCAGTCTCTTCACGGAATGTGGTTTCGATGACACCACCTTTAGTCCCGCCATTGGCAGCAGCATACGATAATGCTAATTCGCGTGCTTTACCTGATTTGTTTTGATGAATTGCGATAAGAGAGGGCACTCCTCCACCTTGCGTATAAGTTGATCTGACAAGATGTCCAGGCCCTTTAGGCGCAATCATGATAACATCGAGATCTTCTCGTGGTACAACTTGACCATAGTGAATATTGAAGCCATGGGCAAAAGCAAGCGTTGCATTTTTTTTCAATCCTGCTTCAATTTCGGTTTTATAAATCGATGCGATTTGCTCATCTGGGAGCAACAGCATGACGACGTCTGCATCTTTAATTGAAGCAGCGAATTCTTTAACGGTAAAACCCGCCTTTTTAGCTTTATCCCAGGAAGCACCATCTTTACGTAACCCTACCGTTACCTTAACACCCGAGTCACGAAGATTATTGGCATGCGCATGACCTTGTGAGCCATAACCAATAATCGTTACTTTCTTTTTTTTAATCAGGGATAAATCAGCATCCTTGTCATAATAGACTTTCATTGTGATCCTTTATTTATTAATATCTAGCATCAAAAATACAAAAAGACTGAAGCAAAATTACTTTAGTTACAATTTAAGCATACGATCTCCACGACCGAGACCTGACGCACCAGTTCTAATCGTTTCCAAGATTATACCCTGACCGATGGTTTCTAGAAATGCGTCTAACTTCGAGCTTGTTCCAGTTAATTCAATGGTATAGGACTTATCGGTTACATCGATGATACTTCCGCGGAAGATATCCGTTAGCCGTTTTATTTCATCTCGCCCATCCCCGATTGCTTTTACTTTTACTAACATTAATTCGCGTTCAATATGATCGCCTTCTGTAAGGTCAATTATTTTAACAACTTCAATTAGTTTGTTGAGTTGTTTAGTAATTTGTTCAATGACTTCATCTGATCCAATCGTAACCAATGTCATCCGCGATAAAGTAGGATCTTCCGTCGGTGCGACATTGAGCGATTCAATGTTATAACCGCGTGCAGAAAATAATCCAGCCACTCGCGATAGAGTGCCCGCTTCGTTTTCCATCAATAAAGAAATAATATGTCGCATTTTCTATACCAAAATCATTTCTGATAAACCTTTACCACCAGGCACCATCGGGAATACATTTTCTGTTTGATCCGTAATAAAATCTAGAAAGACGAGGCGTTTTTTTAGTTTAAACGCGTCCTTCAAAGCACCTTCAATATCACCAGGCTTCTCAATTTTCATACCAACATGCCCGTAGCTTTCAGCAAGCTTTACAAAATCCGGTAGTGCATCCATATAAGATTCTGAGTAGCGATTGCCATGAAAAAATTCTTGCCATTGTCGAACCATCCCCATATAACGATTATTAAGGTTGATGATTTTCAATGGGAGTTGGTATTGTTTGCAAGTCGATAATTCTTGGATACACATTTGAATGCTTGCTTCCCCTGTTATGCAAGCGACTGTTCCCGTAGGGTTGGCAAATTGAACACCCATCGCGGAAGGTAAGCCAAATCCCATCGTACCTAATCCACCTGAATTAATCCACCGGCGTGGCTTATCAAACGGATAGAATTGAGCAGCCCACATTTGATGTTGACCCACATCTGAGGTGATGAAGGCATCTCCTTTTGTGATTGCATAGAGTTTCTCAATGACCATTTGCGGTTTAATGACACGACTTGAACGATCATATTTTAAGCAATCACGCTCACGCCACAGATTGATTTGTTTCCACCATTCTTTTAATGCAATGGCATCTGTTTTCTCTTTACTGGCCTTAATGAGTTTAATGAGCTCTTTCAATACTTGAGAAACACTACCAACAATCGGTATATCTACTTTCACGCGTTTAGAAATCGAGGAAGGATCAATATCGATATGAATGATTTTCCGATCTTCGCTGTAAAAGTGTTTAGGGTTACCAATGACTCGATCATCAAAACGTGCGCCAACAGCAATCAAAACATCACAATACTGCATGCTCATATTGGCCTCATAAGTGCCGTGCATGCCGAGCATTCCTACGGAATGCTTATCCGTTGCTGGAAATCCACCCAGCCCCATTAATGTATTTGTACAGGGATAGTCCAGCAGTTGTACTAATTCAGTCAATACACCAGCTGCATTATCAAGAATAACACCGCCACCCGAATAGAACATAGGGCGTTTCGCGCTAAGAATAAGCTCAGCGGCTTTCTTTATCTGTTTTGTATTGCCATTGGTGACGGGATTATAAGACCGCATGTGAATACTATTCGGGTAGCTAAAGTGTGTTTTTTGCTGTGTCACATCTTTAGGAATATCCACGAGAACAGGGCCTGGTCTTCCACTGGAAGCAATAAAAAAAGCTTTTTTTATCGTGGCAGCAAGTTCAGTAATATCTTTAACTAAGAAATTATGTTTGACACACGGGCGAGTGATTCCAACCGTGTCAACTTCTTGGAAGGCATCTTGCCCAATGGCAGCAGTTGGTACTTGACCACTGATGATGACTAATGGAATTGAATCCATATAGGCGGTGGCGATTCCTGTAACCGCATTGGTTACACCCGGTCCTGACGTTACAAGTGCAACGCCCACTTTATGACTAGACCGTGCATATCCATCAGCAGCATGCAATGCCGCTTGTTCGTGCCTGACCAAGATATGTTTAACTTTATCTTGTTTAAATAGCTCATCATAAATAAATAATACAGCACCGCCAGGGTAGCCAAAAATGTACTCTACCCCTTCTTCCTGTAGGCAACGGATCGTAATTTCTGCACCAGTTAATTCTTCGGTCATTCCTATTGCATCCTGTTATTAATATTTTTCTTAGGGTTGCTTCATTAAAAATCTGATTATAAATGTAAAATTAGAATTTACTTTACTACCTAGTTACCGGTGCCACCTACAGTTAATCCATCAATCCGCATTGTGGGTTGCCCAACGCCTACTGGAACACTTTGACCTTCTTTTCCACACGTTCCAATACCAGGATCAAGCGACAAATCATTTCCGATCATCGAAACACGTGTGAGAACATCTGGACCATTTCCAATTAAGGTTGCTCCTTTTACCGGATAGGTAATCTTTCCATTTTCTATCATATACGCTTCCGCAGCAGAGAAAACAAATTTTCCACTCGTGATGTCAACCTGTCCTCCCCCAAAATTGACCGCGTATAGGCCTTGCTTAACTGAAGCGATAATTTCTTCAGGGGCTTTATCGCCATTTAACATATAAGTATTGGTCATACGTGGCATAGGGATGTGCGCAAAGGATTCGCGCCTTCCATTGCCGGTAAGGGGTTGCTTCATCAGTCGAGCATTTAGGCTATCTTGTAAATAACCTCGGAGTACCCCATTTTCAATAAGAACCGTATTTTGAGCAGGATTTCCCTCATCATCTACGGTAAGCGATCCTCTTCGATTGACCAGGGTTCCATCGTCAACGACTGTCACACCATCTGCAGCAACACGTTCCCCAATGCGGTCAGAAAAAGCAGAGCTACCCTTACGGTTAAAATCACCTTCTAATCCATGACCAATTGCCTCATGTAATAAGATACCAGGCCATCCACTACCAAGCACAACCGTCATTGTACCAGCCGGTGCAGGTTTTGCACTCAAATTGATGATTGCTTGATGCACGGCTTGTTGTGCATAGTTGCTCAATATTTCATCTGTGAAATAGGAGTAATCGAAACGGCCGCCTCCCCCTGCAACACCTTGCTCACGCCTTCCATTTTCTTCGGCAATTACTTGAAGGGAGACTCGTACAAGTGGTCTTACATCAGCGACAAGCTTACCATCGCTACGAATTACCATGATGACCTCATATTCACCGGATAAGGAGGCTAATACTTGGACAATGCGATTATCGAGGGTACGTGCGTATCTTTCCAGTTTTTCAAGTAATTGGACCTTATCGCTATCGGTTATGCTTGTGATCGGATCATGCGGTAAGTAAAGCAAAGGATGATGATCGTTATTGTGAGTAATGATTCGCGCAGAAGATGAATTCCCCTGATTTGCGATGGCACGAGTTGCTTTGGCTGCAGAGTGTAAGGCAGAGATACTGATATCATCGGAATACGCAAAGGCTGTTTTTTCGCCACTTAGAGCGCGAACACCAACACCTTGATCAATATTAAAGCTGCCCGACTTAACAATACCTTCTTCAAGAACCCAACCCTCGGTTCGATTATGCTGAAAATAAAGATCGGCATAATCAATATGGTGCGATAGCATTGCTGCAAATACTTGATCTAGCCGATGGGTATCCAGCTGAAATGGAGTTAGTAGGCAGCGTTCTGCAATAGAGAAGTGTTCTTCTCTATCTATTTGCATATCCGTTCTATGATTTACCATGTTATCTAGTATTTTTTATTACTGCTTTACTTTGTATTAATAGATTCACGCTTTGAACTATTGTGGATAGAGACAGCGATGCTCAAGTGCTGGCAAGCTTGTTCTTACGCTGGCCTGATAAGCAGGATCGATAGCTGCGACAACGACACCTGGGCCGCGGGATAAGCGGTTCATTATTCCGCCCCAAGGGTCGACGATCATGCTATCTCCGTTAGTTTCGCGTCCACTGACATGATATCCACCTTGCGCAGGTGCAATCACATAAGCCTGGTTTTCAATGGCGCGTGCGCGAATTAATGTCTCCCAATGTGCTTTTCCGGTAATGGCAGTAAAAGCGGACGGAGCTAAAATGATATCAATCTTCCCCATCATTCGGTAGAGCTCAGGAAATCTTAGATCGTAGCAGATTGAAAGTCCAATTCGACCAAATGGGGAGTCAATTGCAATAACTTTATCACCTGCTTTAATGGTTTTTTCTTCTGCAAAACGTTCATTACCGTGTGAGAAACCAAATAAATGAATCTTGTCATAGCGGGCAACTTGTTCGCCGGCATCATCATAAACTAAGCAGCTATTAAAAATTTTATCGGGTATTTGGGAGATGAGCGGAACTGATCCACCAATAAGCCATATTCGGGACCGTGTGGCAGTTTCGCTTAAAAAGGTTTGTATTACTCCTCCCCCCGGCTTTTCGCGGACTTTAAGTGTATCCGTGTCTTGCATTCCCATGATGCAAAAGTATTCGGGTAGTACAACGAGTTTTGCCTGTTGTGTGACTGCGAGTTCAATTAGGCGCAGCGCTTCCTCCAAATTTGCCGAGACACTGGGGCCGGAAGCCATTTGGATTGCTGCAACCCGTATTTTGGAGTTTTCTTCTTTATCTGAATTTGATGAAGAAAAAGAATTTGTGCTGTTTAACACATTCTGACTCCCAAAACAGCAGATATAGCTTGTAGCGTATTCATGTTTTATTAGTTTTCCTCAGATAGTTTCTTGACCAGCGGTTCATCCCATGTTCCTGTTATAGCATATTCATTAAACATCACTCTTCCAAATGGATCTTTGAGTGAAAGATCTGCAATCATTGAAGCGATTCCGATCACCGGTGTGACTAACCCCAACGATGGAAACATTTTAATCCGCAATGATTGTGTTTCCTGATCAAGGTTAATTTCTCCTGAAACGGCGAGATAGGCAGAGCTCCCTGCAATTTCTAAATCTACAAAGGTTGCGATCCCGTGATCAATTCTAACATTTCCAAGAATATCATCGAAACCAAAACCTTGACTGAAAATATCATAAAAATCAAGTGTCAGTCTCCGTGGCAGTGCTTTGAGATCGAAAATGCCTAATAACTTACTAATAACGGGTTTGAATTTAGTAAATTGCCCATGCTTAGCAGCTAGCTTCAGTTGCCCTGATAAGGTGGGGAAATCAACTGAGAATGGTTTCCCTTGCCATGACAGGTGGCCCTCCAAGCTTCCTTCGCCACGAGCAATGCGATCGGGGTAACCAACGCGGTTGAGGAATTTGCCGATATCGCTCGTCGTTAATTTGATCTCCGCATACATTGAAAAAGGTTCCTGCCGGTTTTTCCAGATGCCTTTGGCAGTGAAGATACTGTGCTTGTGGGAGATTTCCATTTGATCAACTACCCAATTTTCTTTGTTTTGCTCGGCTAATAACGTTAATTGACCGAGTAGCTTTTCTTTGTAAAAAAATTCATCTGCATGTAAGTCGATAATCGGCCAATTCTGAGACTCGTGCTTTTTTCTCTCGGCTGTACCGTTTTCCGGAAGAGATTCAGGTACAACTAATTTTTTTAGCCTCGCGGTTGCCTTTTTTTTGCCTGTCGCATTCCAGTGAATTTTCCCGGTAACTTCTCGACTGGTCACGTCGGTAGTCCACTCTGAACTCTGCTTATCCGCATGTAAAATAAAATCATTGAATCGACTTCCCAAGAAATCAAGGACCCCCACATTTAAATCAAACCGTATGTGATGTGTGAGTAAAGCATCGATACCGCGACTTTGCTGCTTTGACAGCCCAACGATCGCTTCGTGTTGATCAAGCATTTCTTGCCATTTATCCCACTCGAGTAAAGGAATAGGGCCATGCATTAATGTCAATTTTTCGCTGGGTAACGTTGCTGAACGATTGCCAAAACTCATGACACCACGTACTGGAATGAAATCTCCTTGCTTTGTCTGGGTACGGTGAATCTCTGCAGTTACTTTTTCTCCCAATTGAAAAAATAACTTTTCGTTTGCCGAGTCGATCGCGGTTTTAGTAAAAGTGAGCGGAATTGTTTCATCGTGTGTTTTAGAAAAAGGGGCTGGTAATACCGAAGTAACATCGTTTAGTGATGATGCTATCTGCAGGGTCATTATTTGGCTGTTGTTCATATCGATGATTGCAGTCCAATCGGTCGTACCGTGAATATGCTGTAGCCAAAATTGTAAAGCGCTCGGTGATTTTTGGGATAAACGCGTATTGAAGCGGTCGAAATTTGCCTGACCTTCTAAGGTAATTTGTTTTTTATCATTATTGAGCGGTTTAGAGC
>SSFW01000079.1 GCA_008015595.1 Nitrosomonas sp.
ACCTAAATGCACGTTCATCCCGTAAAGCTGAGCTTGCTGAAAAGCCGCATGAAACGGCGATTCTCAGCAAGGATAAGCGGGTTGCGGGGGCAGGATTTGAACCTACGACCTTCGGGTTATGAGCCCGACGAGCTGCCAGACTGCTCCACCCCGCGCCAGAAAGTGCGATCATAGCAGTAGATGATATTCTCAGTCAAATTGGAAAAGTAGAAAGGGGTTTTATTTTTTAAATTTGGGCAGATTAGAGACATAGTCACGATAAATTTTTATTGGTTATAGTTGACTATCTTAGTAAGGTATTATATAGTTGACAAAAATAATCAAGTAATTTACCAACGATGCTATAAGGATCTTCTATGAGATTAACGACTAAAGGACGATTCGCGGTAACAGCGCTACTTGATCTAGCAATGCAGCACTCCAATAACCCAGTGACACTTGCAGATATAAGTCAGCGCCAAAAAATTTCCCTTTCTTATTTGGAACAATTATTTGCCAAATTACGTCAACGTGAATTGGTTGATAGTGTTCGTGGACCAGGAGGTGGGTATTGTTTAGCTAAAAGCCTGGATCAGGTTTCGATTGCAGACATTATTTTGGCAGTTGATGAACCGATTGATAATCGTCGGTGTGGAGGGAAAGAAAACTGCTTAGATGAAGGAAAATGTATAACACATGACTTATGGGCAGAGCTCAACGATATTATTTTTAATTATCTTGGTAGCGTCACCCTCAAGCAATTGATTGACGATCAAAAGAAACGTGAGCAACAACAAGGTCAGTCAGTAGTGAAATTATATGATATGCGTGAAGCTGCTTTCTAATTATTTTTATTTACTATGGCGATTACATTAACCGAACGTGCGGCAAAGCAGATCTGTAATCAACTTGATCAACAAGGTAAAGGTTTGGCATTAAAAATAGGCCTTAAGCAATCTGGTTGTTCAGGATTTGGTTATACCTTTGATTATGTTGATAAGATTGAAGAAAGTGATGAGCTATTTATTACTCATAATGCAAAAGTTCTGATACCAAAAGAAAATTTGTCTTACTTTGACGGGGCTGAACTCGATTTTGTAAAAGAAGGATTAAATAGTAGCTTCAGATTCAATAATCCTAATATTGAAAATGCCTGTGGTTGTGGGGAAAGTTTTGGATTAAAAATTTCTGAAGAAAATTAAGGAAACGATTAAAAATGAGTGCTTTACTACAAAATTTAGTAAATCAACCTTATAAACATGGTTTTGTTACTGAAATTGAATCAGATATTGCTCCGAAAGGGCTTAATGAAGAAATCATTCGCATGATTTCAGCCAAGAAAAATGAGCCTGACTGGTTGCTTAGTTTTCGACTAAGAGCTTATGAGAAATGGCTGAGTATGACTGAACCACAGTGGCAAAATGTTAAGTATCCGAAGATTGATTTTCAGGATATCAGCTACTATTCAGCGCCAAAACCTAAGAAAAAGCTAGCAAGTATGGATGAAGTCGATCCAGAATTACTCCGTACTTTTGAGAAATTAGGAGTGCCATTACATGAGCGTGCTGCATTGGCTGGTGTGGCCGTCGATGTGATTTTTGACAGTGTTTCAGTTGCAACGACATTTAAGGAAAAATTGGCAGAAGTTGGGATAATTTTCTGTTCGATTTCAGAAGCAGTTCAGAATTATCCTGAGCTAGTTCAAAAATATCTTGGTAGTGTTGTTCCAGTAGGGGATAACTTTTATGCAGCACTTAACTCCGCTGTATTTACTGATGGTTCATTTTGTTATATTCCGGAAGGCGTTAAATGTCCCATGGATCTTTCGACCTATTTTCGGATTAATACTGAAGGTTCAGGTCAATTTGAACGAACACTCATTATTGCTGAAAATGGCGCATCAGTATCGTACCTAGAAGGTTGTACTGCGCCACGATTTGATACAAATCAATTGCATGCTGCGGTCGTTGAGTTGGTTGCACTGGATAATGCGGAAATCAAATATTCTACAGTTCAGAATTGGTATGCGGGAGATGAAAAAGGGATCGGTGGGATCTATAACTTTGTGACCAAGCGTGGTTTGGCTAAAGGAATTAATTCCCGTATTTCTTGGACTCAAGTCGAAACAGGCTCAGCAATTACCTGGAAATATCCATCATGTATTTTGCGTGGTGAGAATTCAGTGGGTGAATTTTATTCGGTAGCGGTAACCAATAACTATCAACAAGCTGATACTGGCACTAAGATGATTCATATTGGAAAAAATACGCGAAGCACGATCGTGAGTAAAGGAATTTCCGCCGGTCACTCGAATAGTAGCTATCGTGGGTTGGTAAGAATAGCGCCAACTGCAGAAAATGCACGTAATTATTCACAATGTGACTCAATGCTCATTGGTGACCAGTGCGGTGCAAATACCTTTCCTTATATCCAAGTGCATAACAATACTGCAGTTGTGGAGCATGAAGCTTCTACTTCTAAAATTGGAGAGGATCAGCTGTTTTACTTTGCACAGCGTGGAATTGGAGCTGAGGAAGCTGTTTCTATGATTATTAATGGTTTCTGTAAAGAAGTATTTCAACAGTTACCGATGGAATTTGCTGTGGAAGCAACTAAGTTACTTAGCTTCAAACTTGAGGGAAGTGTAGGATGATTGATCAAAATAGTAAAACCCTGCTTGAGGTTCGTGATCTTCATGCAAAAGTAAGTGATGTTGAAATACTAAAGGGAGTGAATCTCACGGTAAAATGCGGAGAAATTCACGCCATTATGGGGTTAAATGGTTCTGGTAAGAGTACTTTTGCCAAAGTTTTAGCTGGACACCCAGGTTATCAAGTTACCGCGGGATCAGTTTCCTTTGATAACCAAGATTTACTTTCACTTGAACCAGAAGTTCGCTCTCGGAATGGTATCTTTCTTGCTTTTCAGTATCCTATCGAGATACCGGGTGTTGCAAACAGTCAATTTTTAAGACTCGCTTATAACACGAATCAATTAAGTCGTGGTAAAGAGGAATTAGATCCGCTCGAGTTTGATGATTTTGTTCGAGAAAAAATGCAGCTATTAGAAATGAATGTCGATTTTCTTGATCGTAGCGTTAATGAGGGTTTCTCTGGCGGAGAAAAGAAACGCAATGAAATATTACAAATGGCACTATTGGAACCGAAACTTGCCATATTGGATGAAACAGACTCAGGTCTCGATATAGATGCATTGAGAATCGTAGCTTCAGGAGTGAATAAGCTGACTAATAAAGATAATGCGATTATTCTTGTAACCCATTATCAACGTTTGCTTGATTATATCGTGCCCGATTATGTGCATATTATGGAATCGGGTCGTATTATCAAAACCAGTGGAAAAGACTTAGCAAAAGAACTTGAAGTGCACGGATATGATTGGATAAAGGCCGATCAACTTGCAAAATCGACCGAGTCAAGCATATGACCTTAATGACTTTATCAAATAATGACTACATTAATAGTCTCGTTGAACGCTGGGGATCTTACTCTAATTCTACGAATGTAGCGTGGTTAAATCAACTTCGCTCTGAGGCGCTGCATTGTGTTAATAAATTAAGAATGCCAACAACGCATATGGAAGCTTGGCGTTTTACCGATCTGTCTTCGTTGGCTAAGCTATCTTTCCCTGAAGCATTACTTTTTCCAAGAGACCAGCTTAGTGAATTAGCGCGTTTTTTTTTGAGTGAGAGTGAATCAGAATATCGCTTGGTATTTATCGATGGGCATTACGTGGCAGAGTTATCTCAAATTGATTCTAGTGAGAAGATTATTCAAGGGAATTTATCTTCATTGATTCTTTCGCATAATCAAATTATTTCTTCTCACCTTGGAAAGCTAGCCGAGTTTCAGGATGATCTTTTCACAGCATTGAATACTGCCTTTATACAGGATTGTGCTTGTGTTATTTTGCCTCGGAACGTATCAATTGCTAGACCGATCCATTTGTTGTTTATTTCAACTCAAAGTGAAACAACGAGTTATCCGCGTTGTTTGGTCGTAGCTGAATCAGGAAGTCATGCGACGATTATTGAGGATTATGTTGCCACGAATGAAAACGTTTATGTTACACATTCAGTTGCAGAATTTTTTCTAGCTGATTCTGCCAAAATCAATCATTATCGGATTCAACGTGACAGTAATCAGGCGTTCCACATTGCTAATCATGTGGTTAGTCTATCAGCGTCAAGTTATTACGCTGGGGTTAATATTACATTTGGCGCTCAAATTTCACGTTTTAGCCAGAGAATTGAATTGGGGGGGGAGGGTGCTGAGTGTAGCATAGAGGGCTTTACGCTGATTACAGGACAGCAACTTGCTGATACTCATACTTTTATCGATCATATGAAACCTCAAGGTAAAAGTCGGCAAATTCATAAATGCATCGCTGATGGTTCAGCCCATGGGGTATTTAATGGGGCAGTCATGGTTCGTCCCCATGCGCAGCAAACCGATTCTGCTCAAATGAGTAGAAGTTTATTGCTGACAGATAAAGCCCGTATTGACGCTAAACCCCAGCTTGAAATTTTTGCTGATAATGTCAAATGTTCTCATGGCGCTACAGTGGGTCAATTGAATAAGGAAGAGATATTTTATTTAAGAAGCAGAGGTATATCAGAATCAGTTGCACGCAATTTGCTGACTTATGCTTTTGGTGGAGAAGTAATTGAACATATCGCTGTACCTTCACTTAAAGCACAGCTTGAAGAAACTGTACTTTTAAGAACGCAAATCGCTTAATACTAATGAAAGCCGCAGATATCCTATTTCAGGCTGATAATGTTTCAGCAACGTGTATAAATCAATTTCGCGCAGATTTTCCAATTCTGAACCTGAAAGTTGGCGATAAGCCACTGGTTTACTTGGATAATGCGGCTTCTAGTCAGATGCCCCAGTTTGTTATTGATCGTCTCGTACGTTATCAAACGACCCAACATGCGAACATTCATCGGGCAGTTCATCATCTTTCCGAAATTGCTACCCATGAATATGAATTTGCGCGTCAAAAATTGCAACATTTTATCAATGCACGCGAAGAAAGAGAGGTCATTTTTACCAGTGGAACTACGGATGCTATTAATTTAGTGATGCATGGTTATGGGCGGAAGTTTATTCAGAAAGGAAATGAAATTATTCTTACTCGCCTTGAGCATCACTCCAATATTGTGCCCTGGCAAATGCTAGCCGAAGAAAAAGAAGCTGTCATTCGAGTAGTACCCATCAATGATTCTGGGGAATTATTAGTGGAAGAATATGAGAAGCTATTTAATGAAAATACTCGCTTTGTCGCACTGACACATGTTTCTAATGCACTTGGTACGATTAATCCGATTAAAGAGATGATAGCTTTTGCCCATCAGCGGGGAGTACCTGTATTAATTGATGGTGCCCAGGCTGCAGCGCATTTAGCCATCGATGTTCAGGCGCTTGATTGTGATTTCTATACTTTCTCAGCACATAAACTTTGTGGCCCAACCGGAATTGGTATTCTTTATGGGAAAGCGGGGCACCTTGAAGCAATGCAACCATTTAAGGGTGGAGGGGATATGATTTCTTCCGTGACATTTGAAAAAACGACTTACAATACTTTACCCTATAAGTTTGAAGCAGGCACTCCGCCGATTGCAGCAGCGATAGGATTTGGCGCTGCAATCGATTATTTATCAAACATTGGTCTAGATAAGATAGCGCGCTATGAGCACGAGCTTCTAACTTATGCAACAGAGCGGCTGAGTGTTATTCCCGGTGTGAAGATTGTTGGCAATTCGGTTTCAAAAGTTGCTGTTATTTCTTTTACCATGGATGGAATTCATCCTCATGATGTGGGTACGTTGCTCAATCAAGAAGGTATTGCTGTTCGTACAGGGCACCACTGTGCTCAACCAATTATGCAACGATTCAATATTCCGGCTACTTCGCGTGCTTCATTTGCTTTCTACAATACCCAAGATGAGGTTGATGCTTTAATCGAAGGGATTCAAATTGTTAAAAAGGTTTTTTTGTCATGAATTCAAAAACAATTTATCAAGAAGTCATTTTGGATCATAACCGTAAGCCACGAAATTATGGAAGCTTAGATCAGCCAAGTCATCACGCAGTTGGACACAATCCTTTATGTGGTGATCGAATTGACCTTGGTCTTGACATGATCAACAATCAAATTAATCAAATAGCGTTCCAAGGTGAGTCGTGCGCAATTTGTAAAGCTTCTGCATCCATGATGACAACTGCAGTTAAAGGGAAATCACCTGCAGAAGCTGAAATTCTCATTCAAGAATTTCGGAGTATGGTAATGGGAACCCTGAATTTGTCTGAGCAACATCACCTCGGAAGATTAGCTGTGTTTGAAGGTGTTCGTGACCTGCCCACAAGGGTAAAGTGTGCCATTTTACCTTGGCATACTTTGCATGCCGCCCTTCATTCTGTCTCCAATATCTCAACTGAAGCAAATGAAGAAGTAGCACAAGCTTCAACGGTATCTATCTAGAATTTTAGTTAACAACACATTATTTTTTGCAGAACATTAAAAGCAGAATGCCTAAAATTGCTGAAATTGAAGGGACACCTAATCCCAATGCACTTAAATTTGTGCTGAAAGAACCGCTCACCTGGGGTGTAACTCGTTCTTTTGATAGTGCTGAACAAGCAAAAGATGATCCGCTTGCTTCTGCACTATTTGATATTGATCATGTCACCAATGTCTTTTATGTTGATCGCTGGATAACAATTACTCAAGATGGGGAGGCTGACTGGCAAGATCTAGCCCGTGCCGTTGCGGATCCTATTCGAGCGGCCGCAGGGGCAACATCTCAAAGTGCAGCAACGATTGCAGCAGCAGATGAGCTACTTGCAAATCTTAGCCCGGAAGATCAGCAACGGCTCGAACGTATCAATATTCTATTGGATGAAGAGGTACGTCCCTTTTTGCAGAATGATGGAGGCGATCTCCACGTCGTTGGTTTTGAAGGGAATACGCTGAGAATTCATTATCAAGGTGCGTGTGGAACCTGTCCTAGTTCAATTTCAGGTACATTAAGAGGAATTGAAAATTTATTGAGAACCATTGAACCTGATATCGAATTGATTTCTGCTTAAGCGATTTGGTCAATTTATCCTAAGTATTTGGAAGCAACATTTTTTTGTTATAGTTTAGCGCGAAGCTTTGCTTATCCAGAATTACATTCTGGATAAGCAAATTGCCAGATCATCCCCGACGCTTTCGTTTCAGAAAAGCAACGAACTCGTTGAATCCCTTTGCAGCCCCCTATATGAAATTTCTCTACTATTGATCAAAGTTGGTATACGTTCTTTATTACGAGTATCCCAAGGTTTCTAGAAAATTAATACCCATTTCTTAGAGAGCTATCAGTATTACTTTGCAACAGTATAATATTTTTGATCAATAAGTGTTGTTAGTTTCATACACTTGTAAAGATTTTATGAAAATTGTTCATTGACCTAAATTTGTGTTGTGTGTAAAGTCAAACCCTCAGACGAAGTAAGGTTATTAAGTTTTATATTGAAAATACTGAAAAATTCTAAAAGAAAGAAGAGGGAAGAATGAAACTTAATCTAAAAAAGAAGAATCAGATTATTTCCGCAGCAATCGGTAGCATGCTACTCATCGGTGCTAATACCAGTATGGTTCATGCAAATACATCAACCAACCCACTGAGTTTCTTAGACAACTATGGGATTAAATTTGGGGGATGGGTTCATGGTGGCGCGACTTTTAATCCCTATATTACGGATGGTTTTAATGGTCCAGTTACTTTCGCAGATCAAGCGAACCGGGTTCAATTAAATCAGTTTAATCTATTCTTAAAACGCGCAGTTGTTACGGAAGGTAAAAAATGGGATGTTGGCTTCCGAGCAGACTTCATGTTTGGTACAGATGCGATCTTTACCCAAGCCTATGGTAATCCTGCATTCGATGTTAATAATGGTAGAGCGCTGGATGATAGAGGAAACTGGGATCTCGATATCTGCTGTAAATCACTACGGACCTATGGCATTGCAATTCCACAAACGTATGCTGAAATTTATGCGCCGTTTGGCAATGGTTTGAATGTCAAAGTAGGGCATTTCTATACACCGATCGGGTACGAATCTGTTCCTGCTCCCAATAATTTCTTTTATACCCATGCTTATACGATGCAGTATGGTGAGCCCTTCACTCATACCGGTGTTTTAGGTAATTATCACATCAATAAAAATTTTACGGCAATGGCTGGTGCGATTGGTGGTAGTGGAACCGGTGGTTGGGATGGTAATTTTGATCGGCAAATGGGGAACTGGGGTGGAATTGGTGGTATTACTTGGGCAAGCGATGATAAAAAAACATCACTGAATATTAGTGGTACGGGTAGTTCAACTTCAACCCGCAACAGTAGCTTCTGGGGTATGTTTAGTATCGTGTTCAAGCATATGATCACGGACAAAACCCATTTTATCTTGCAACATGATCATGGTTTTGCAGACAACGTCTTGTTAAATAATCTCCACTTTGCGAATGTGAATAAGAATGCCGAGTGGTATGGTATTAACATGCATATGTATTATGATATTTCTCGTGAATTATCGATTGGTGTGAGAGGCGAATGGTTTAGAGACCGTGATGGTTTCCGGGTATTTTCACCCGGCCGTGTCGGTGCAGCAACAAATCACCTCGGGAACAGTTATGCATTGGGTGGTGCAACTCAGCTAGCAAGTAGTACACCGTCTGATTACTACGCAGTGACACTCGGTTTAAATTGGAAACCTGCTCGAATGATGAATCTTGCAGATACCCGCCTAAAAGGTCTTAATATTCGTCCAAATTTCCGCTATGACGTGGCTGATGGACTTCATGGATCTTATCGACCCTTTGGCGGAAATAATGATCAAGTCGTTATGTCGCTGGATGCCATATTACCTTTCTAAATTAGTAACCAAAATGTAATAAACTGAAATGCACCTGCGGGTGCATTTCTTTTATGATCCTTCTATTTAAATCTCACGCAATATAGTAGCTCAGAGCTGGGTAAGTTGACTGAGCAATTCTTTGATATCTTTTGGAATAGGGGATTCCCAGCTCATTGGTTGCTGGAGGGAAGGGTGCTCCAGGGTTAAGCGATAAGCGTGCAATGCTTGACGATGAAAACGATGAGTGAAGTACCCAGCTTCTTTGGGAAGTTGTTTGGTACGATCTGTATAAACTGAATCACCGATAAGTGGATGGCCTATGCTATGCATGTGAACCCGAATTTGATGCGTGCGTCCCGTATCCAGATTGCACTGTAGCAATGTATATCCTTTAAACGGGGTTAATATCCGATAATGTGTGCGAGCAGGTTTTCCCTTTGCAGTAATCGCCATTCGCGTTCGATGGATGGGATGTCTACCAATAGGCGCATCGATCCAACCTTCTTGCTTAACCTCGCCCCATACGACGGCTAAATACTCGCGTTTCACGGTGCGTTGCTGTAACTGACGAACGAGACTGGTTTGGGCTTCAATATTTTTTGCAATGACCAGCAAGCCGCTGGTATCTTTATCGAGACGATGTACGATACCTGCTCTCGGTACATTTGCAAACAGACTGGAATGATACAACAGGGCGTTAAGCAAGGTTCCTTGCTTATTACCGTTACCCGGGTGGACGACTAAACCAACAGGTTTGTCGATGACTAGAATATCATTATCTTCATAAACAATGGCTAATGGGATTGCTTCAGCTCGATCGGCTTGCTCATGAGAAGCGATTGGAGGGATGATCTGGATTGTTTCATTACCCCAAAGTTTTTGTTTAGCAGTTGTAGTTTGACCATTTACCGTAATATGTTTCTCATTAATCCAGGACTGTAAGCGACTGCGAGACCATTGTGGCAGCAGCTTTGCGAGTACCTGGTCTAATCGAAGTCCTGCAATATCTTGTGGGACAATTAACTCAATTGATGTTCCTTTAGCTTCAGAGGGCATGGTGAGAACAGACTTTACGTTATAATTTGAAGATATTATTGCATTGATAGGATCTGTCATGGGGCGTAGTTTAATTTTGTTACTAACTATTTGGCTATCAGCCTGTAGTTATTTCAAAGAAAAGGATATAGATGATAGTCAATGGTCTCCCAATAAATTTTATACAGAAGCTAAGAACGAACTGACCAACCAAAATTATGCGGCTGCGATCAAATTATTTGAGGGGCTAGAAGCACGCTATCCTTATGGACGCTATGCACAACAAGCACAGTTAGAAGTTGCCTATGCGCATTATAAGGATCAGCAACAAGCCTCGGCCATTGCGGCGGCTGATCGATTTATTCAACTTTATCCGCACCATCCAAACTTAGATTACGCCTATTACATTAAAGGGCTCGCTAATTTTCATGATGACCTAGGTATTCTTGGTTTTTTTACATCTCGGATCATTAAGCAAGATATGAGTGAGCGAGATTCTAAGGCTGCGCGGGAATCATTTGACAATTTCAAGGAATTAGCCACCCGGTTTCCTAAAAGTAAATATACGCCAGATGCACTCAAACGCATGGCCCATCTTGTCAATGTAGTTGCAAGAAGCGAAATTTATGTAGCGCGATATTACATGAAGCGTAAGGCTTATGTGGCTGCAGTGCGGCGCGCGCAGTTTATTTTGGAAGAATACCCACAAACCCCTTCGACAGAAGAAGCGCTATTCATCATGGCTAGAGCTTATGATAAGTTAGGATTGAATGATTTAAGGGAAGATGTTGAACGAGTGATGCGCCGAAATTTCCCAGAAAGCGAGTACCTTTCCGACACTAACCCGCTTGGAAGGGAGTCTTGGTGGAAATTTTGGTAGTGCGCTCGATTTAGAATTGTTTTTTTCTTTTACTAAGCGGGCGCCAACATCGCAGAACCTGCCCAACCATCCTCGAGACGAATCGCTAGCACATCGCATTGTGCATGATGAAGAACACCACTGGCGGTTGAGCCTAGTAATAAAGCCAAGCCATGTCGCCCATGTGAACCAACGATGATGAGATCAGCGTTTTCTTGGTTTGCAATTCGTATAATTTCAACCTCAGGCTTTCCCCAAACTAAATACAATGAATCGGACTGTATACCTAGCTGATCGCCAATTTCTAACAGTTTATTCTTTTCGCCTTCTAGTAATTCATTCATAGAATCGATATCGAGTGGAATGATGGTTCCATAAGCGGTATCCGGCATCGGGATATTATCTAGCACATGGATGATGCTTAGCTTCGCATTAAAAAGCGTGGCTAAACGTTCAGCTTTTCGTGTAACAAATTGATCTTGCTCTGAAAACTCAACAGCAAGCAGCATATGGCGGTAATCTGTCATCGTTTATTTCCTTAAAGTGTATGAACGCAATCAATATTTTGTTTATTTTACGCGATCTACCTTATGTTAGAAAATCTGAAATAAAATCGAGTGGTAGCGCATGCAGGAAAATAGATGGATAGTCGTGATGGAATTTAAATAGATTGTACAATTTATGGTGAGAAAGCCACTGAATCAAAATTAAACGGACAACGATACTTTGTTTGAGTATTTAACTTATTAACATCCATCTAGAATGGTATCAAACGTATCTCGTGCTAATTTGATTTTTTTGTTTATGATTGTTTAGGAAATTATCTAATGCCCACACCGTCCAGCTCTAGCCGTGTAAATTCGATCAATAAAACAGGAGATAGCCGCATTGACCCGCTATTGTTTGGGC